>DATMZZ010000107.1:0-4639 GCA_035573175.1 Allostellaceae bacterium | reverse complement strand
GGCGATCTGGAAAGCAAGGCCAAGATCATGGGCATAGCCGCGCAGCGCCAGTCGCAAATCCTGCGGCGCCTTGCCGAGGATCGCGCCCGCCTCGCAGGCGAAAGCGATCAGCGCTCCGGTCTTTAGCCGCTGCAGTCGCGTGATCGCGCCGATATCGAGATCGGAGCGATGCTCGGCGATAAGATCGATCATCTGGCCGCCGACCATGCCGTTGGAGCCCGCCGCCTGAGCGAGCGAGGCGACGAGCTCGCAGCGCACCGCAGGATCGCCATGCGTGTCGGGGTCGGCCAGCACCTCGAATGCCATCGTCAGCAGGCCGTCGCCGGCAAGCACGGCGGTCGCATCGTCGAAGGCCTTGTGACAGGTCGGGCGGCCACGCCGCAGATCGCTGTTGTCCATCGCCGGGAGATCGTCATGTACCAGCGAATAGGCATGCACCATCTCGATCGCACAGGCGACTTGCAGTGCGCTGCGCCGCGCTACCGAGAAGAGCTGAGCGCTTGCCAGGACGAGGAACGGCCGCAGCCGTTTACCGGGCGCGAGCGAGGCGTACCGCATCGCGTCGAAGACACGCGCTTCAAGGCCTTGCGGCATGACAATCAGTTTGTCGAGGGCAGCGTCTGTGAGCTTCACCGTATCGGCGAGCGCATCCGTCAGCTGCGTGTCGGCCGGCCAGAATAGATCAGTCAAGTGAGAGTTTCTCGACGCTGGGAGAGCCATCGGCGCCCATGACAATGCGATCGACGCGCGATTGCGCCTCGCGCAGCTTCGCCTCGCAATGCTGCTTTAAGAGCGCGCCGCGCTCGTAGGAAGAAATCGCATCATCGAGCTTCGCGTTCCCGGTTTCGAGACGCTTGACGATCGTCTCGAGCTCGGCGAGCGCCGCCTCGAAGCTCATCCCCGCAATATCGGCCGGAAGGTGCGAATCGGCCATCAATGCCTGCCTGCAATCATCCGGCCAATGTAGGGACCGCCCCCATTTGGGGCAAGCGGAGAGACGGGGTCAGGCGCCGTCCCGCTAGGCCGCCATCAGTGCCGCCACATGGGCAGCGGCCGATTCGGCAAGAGCGTCGAGGTCATAGCCGCCTTCCAGCGAGGAAACGATCCGGCCTTGGGCATGTTTCTTGGCGATCTCGACCAGCCGCTCGGTGCTCCAGGCATAGTCGGCCTCGACCAGCATCAACTGCGCCAACGGATCGTCGCGATGGGCATCGAAGCCGGCCGAGATGATCACGAATTCGGGGCGGAACGCATCGAGCGCCGGCAAGATGATCGTGGAGAATGCCTTACGGAACTCTTCCGAGCCGCTCATCGGCCGCAATGGCGCGTTCACAATATTACCGACGCCGCGCTCGCTCGCCGCGCCGGTGCCGGGATAGAGCGGCATCTGATGCGTCGAGGCGTAGAGCAGCGTGCCATCTTGCTCGAAAGCGGCCTGCGTCCCGTTACCGTGATGAACATCGAAATCGATCACGGCGACACGGTCGATCTTATGCACTTGGCGCGCGTGCATCGCTGCGATCGCGACATTGTTGAAGAGGCAAAAGCCCATTGCGTGACCCGGCTCGGCGTGATGTCCGGGCGGGCGCACCGCGCAAAAGGCATTTTGCGCCTCGCCTTTCATCACGGCGTCGACCGCGGCGATGCAAGCACCGGCCGCGCGCAACGCCGCTTCGCCCGAGCCAGGCGAGAGCACCGTATCGGCATCGATCGCGGCGTAACCCTGCTTCGGCACGACGGCGAGCAACCGCTGGACGAAATCGCCCGGATGGATTAGCGCGATCTGCTCGAGGCTGGCCCTGGGTGCTTCGCGGCGCGCGAGTTTGGCGAAGGCCGGCTTCGCGAGCGCCGCTAGCACCGCTTTGAGCCGCGCCGGCAATTCAGGATGATGCGGCCCCGGATCGTGGGCGAGACAGGCTTCGTGGGTCAAAAGCAGTGTTGTCATCGCACTTCCTATCGCCGCGGCGAGAACGCTTCGGCCGGGCGCCAGCGTTCGCGGCTCGCCGCGGCACTTTAATCTCCTCGCCCGGATCGAGAAGCGAGCCCCAGGCCGGGCTTCGCGCGTGCAAGTAATGGCGCGAGCGCGGCAATCGCGGCGGCAGCATTGATCATCGTCTTGAGCATAGTGTCATTTGCCACTAGCGACGACCCCGCCGCTCACGCTTTCGCGAGCGCGACGGTCGGTGATCCCGCTTGCCGGGCGGTGACAGCGGCGGTATAGCGAATGACTTTTCAGGCTGCGCCGCAACATCGCTGCGACGCAAGCAAAACGAGAACAGGTGAGAGGCGTGATCCTAAGACGCGGACGAGCGGCGAGCGCTTGGATATTGGCGTGCGGGATCCTCCTGTCCCTCGCCCATGGCCGCGCCGACGCCGCGAGCAAAGCACCAACGAAAGATGCCAAGGAAAAGACTACTCAAGTCCAGGTGCGCGCGGGTAAGACCGACAATCCGAATTTCGCGCTCGCGCGACAATTCTCCGAAGCAATCGCCCTAGCGACCAACGGCTCCTTCGCGCTCGACGTGAAAGAGAGTCAGGGCACTGTACAGAACGTCATCGACGCGCCGAAGAACAACCCGAACACGATCTTCACCGCTTCGCACGGGGTCGTCACGCGCGCTCGCCATGGTGCGCAGCCCTTCAAGCATGAGCGTGCCTATAACGACATCCGCGCGCTCTTCCCGCTGCCGGCGCAAACCGTGCACTGGATCGTGCGCCAGGATAGCGGCGTCTCATCGCTGAGCGACCTTTCCGGTCATACTTTCGTTCCCGGTGCCAATGGCAGTGTCAGTCAGCGCGTCACCCTCAGCGCGCTGCAAGTGCTCGGCATCGAGAAGCAGGTGCACCTCCTCGATATCGATGTCGCCGCCGCGCCCGACGCGGTGATGAGCAACAAGGTGAGCGGCCTCGCTATGGCGGGCAGCTTCCCGATCCCGCGCATCGCCGACATCGCCAAAGCAACGCCAATCCGTATTCTCAGCCTGCCATCGGCAGTCATCACGAAGATGGTCGCGGCCGATGACAGCATCATCCCGCAGACAATTCCGAAGAGCACCTATCCGAGCCTCGATGCGGATGTCGAGACCGTCGCTGTGCCAGCCGGGATATATACGACGCGGCATATGAGCAACGCCGCCGCCTATGCACTAACCAAGGCCTTCTGGTCGCAGCTCAGCCCGCTGGCCGAGAAAAACCCAGCCTGGCGCGCGGTAACGGGCGAGGCGGTCGCGACGCTCGGCGTCACGCTGCACCCCGGCGCGCTCCGCTTTTACAAAGAGGCCGGCATCACCGTGCCGGCGTCGATGCGCTAGGCTCTTTTCGGCCGCAGCGCCGCCACCAGCACCGCAAGCCATCCGAGGATGAGCGCCGTGCCGCCCCAAGGTGCGGCATGCGCGACGATAGGCGGCGCACCGGCGGCAAGCAGATCGAGGCTGCCGCAAAACAGTGCCAGCCCAATGACGAAACACCAGCCGGCGGCGCAGAGCCACCAGCCGCCGCGCTCGATCAGGAATACCAGCGCGAGCAGGGCCGCGGCGTGGATCAGCCCATAGCGCGAGGCCGTCGCGGCCAGTCCAAGGCGATAGACATCGCCGGCAAGAAGATGCGTGGCGGCGGCGTCGACGGCGACGGAGATCGCGCCGGCGGCACCGGCGATGGCGAGAAAGATACGGCCCGTCGTCACGTTACTCGGGTCGCCACGCCGCTTAGGGATTGGCTTTGGCCGGCGCGAGCAGGCTCGCGCGCTGCGGATAGAGGAGATAGACAACGAGCCCGGGCAAGGTCGAGAGCACGATCACGCAACGCAGCACGAGAAAGATCGTGCCATAGGGGATACTGGTGATCGTCGGCTCGAGCGCGACGCAGGCGGAGGCGAAAGCGCCCTCGCCAATGCCGAGTCCGCCTGGTGTGAAAGGCAGGCTGTTGGCGATCATCGCATAGACACCGGCGATCCCGTATTCGACAGGGCTCAAACCGCCAAACTCGGTCGCGTCGGCGATCACGACCACTGTCACGGCGATGATGAAGACGATGATCAGCGAGAGCAAGAGACAGAGCAGCACGCTGCGCCATTGCCGCGAATATTGGTGCAGCGCCTCGCCGGCATCGTCGATGATCGCGGCGATCTTCTGCGAGCGCCCGGTGAACAGGCGATTGACGAACTGGGCGATGCGATGGCCGAAGACGAAGAGCACGACGATGCCGATCGCGAATAACGCCGCGAAAGCAAAGATGCTGTACTCGAAAATGCCATAACCCGAAGCGGGCCGTGTCAGTGTGGCGGCAACGCCGAAGACGACGAAAGCGGTCAGGCCGATCAGGCGATCAATGAAGATCGACAAGAGCGCGCTGGTCCGGTGGCCATGCGAGGCCTGGTAGATATAGACGCCGCGCACCAGATCGCCGCCGGCCGAGCCGGGCAGGAAGGTCGCGAAGAACGCGCCCATCGCGACGATCCGCATTGTATGCCAGAGGTGAAGCTTCAGCCCCTGCGAACGCAGGAGAATGTGCCAGCGCAAGGCCGCGACCGGGATCGTCAGCACGCAAAGCAGCCAAGTCAACGTCAGCAGGCCTGGATGAGCCAGCGCCTTGCGCAGCTCGTCAAAATCGATCAACCGGAAATAGAAAAGCGCGGCCAGCA
>DATMZZ010000106.1:0-2361 GCA_035573175.1 Allostellaceae bacterium | reverse complement strand
CGCGTTCGATCGTTCGAATCTGGTCGGGCTTGGCGCGGCACAGCGCGTCAACGCGATCGAAGTCATCCGCCATTATCGCTTCGGCATCGATCGGGCCACCGGCGAGCGCGGCTATGCATTGCAGATCGGCTGGAAATCGCTGACCGGGCGCGAGCATCTGCGTCCGCCGCTCTGGGATCGGCTGAACGACTTCGTCTTGGATCGATAGGGCTGATCGATAGGGGATGGGACCGCCAGGGCTTATCATCGCCCCCGCGCTGCGTTAGCATCCCACACCCCTTTGTGAAACCGGTAGCCGCCTTGTCCGAGCCGCTTTCTCAACCTGCTGAACGATCCCGGCGCAGCGGCAGTGACGCGGCCTTTGCCGCGCTCGATCTCGGCACCAATAATTGCCGGTTGCTGGTGGCGCGGCGTTGTGCCGATGCGCCGGCAGCCGCGCCCTTTCGCGTCGTCGATGCTTTCTCGCGCATCGTCCGTCTCGGCGAAGGGCTGGCGGCGAGCGGCGTATTGTCCGAAGCAGCGATGACCCGGACGCTCGATGCGCTCAAAGTCTGCGCCGAGAAGATCGCGGTGCATCGCGTCGCCGGCGCGCGCTCCATCGCCACCGAGGCCTGCCGCCGCGCCACCAATTGCGCCGAGTTCATGGCGCGGGTCGCGAGCGAGACCGGCATCGCGCTCGAGATCATCACCGCGAAGGAAGAGGCGCGGCTGGTCGTTGCCGGCTGCGCGCCCCTGCTCAATCCGAACATCCCCTATGCGCTGGTCTTCGATATCGGCGGTGGCTCGACCGAGCTGGTTTGGCTCAGCGTCGAGGGCGGCGTGACGCGCATCATCGATTCACAATCGGTGCCGCATGGCGTCGTCACCTTGAGCGATCGTTATGGCGGGCGTGAGGTATCCGAACCGACCTATGCCGCGATGGTCGCCGAGATCGACGCGGCCCTGCGCGAAATCGAGCAGCGTCAGGGCATCGCGGCCCGCATCGCCGCGGGCGAGGTGCAGATGCTCGGCTCCTCGGGCACGGTGACGACGCTTGCCGCCGTCCATCTCAATCTTCGCCATTACAGCCGCCGCCGCGTCGACGGTACGGTGCTGCGCTTCGACGATCTGCGCCGTGCCTCGCGCCGGCTCGCGGCGCAAAACCATGACGAGCGCGCAAGCAATCCCTGCATCGGCGTCGAGCGCGCCGATCTCGTGCTCGCCGGCTGCGCCATTCTCGAAGCGATCTGCCGGCTTTGGCCGGTCGGCCGCTTGCGTGTCGCCGATCGCGGCATTCGCGAAGGCATCCTGCTGGGGTTGGTGCAAGGCTCCTGATGGCGCGAAAGACCAGCCACGGCGCGCGGCGCGGCATGGCGGTGCGCGTCAAGACCGCGAAGCAGCGCTCGGCGTCATCGGCCGCCTGGCTCGCGCGCCAACTCAACGATCCCTACGTCGCCGAGGCCAAGCGCCTCGGCTATCGCTCGCGCGCGGCGTTCAAGCTGCTCGAGCTCGACGAGCGGTTTCACCTGTTGAAACGCGGCGCGCGCATCGTCGATCTCGGCGCGGCGCCGGGCGGCTGGACGCAGATCGCGGCACAGCGCATCGGCGCCGAAGAGGGCAGGGGCCAGATCGTCGCCGCCGATATCCTGCCGATGGAAGCCGTGCCCGGCGCGACCGTGCTGCAGCAGGATTTCCTCGACGAGAAGGCGCCGGCGGAGATCATCGCCGCGCTCGGCGGCCCGGCCGATCTCGTCCTCAGCGATATGGCGGCGCCCACCACCGGCCATGCCGCGACCGACCATCTGCGCATCGTCGCCCTCGCCGAGGCGGCCTACGAATTCGCGAAAGAGGTGCTGGCGCCGGGCGGCGCTTTCGTCGCCAAAGTGTTCCAAGGCGGCGCCGAGGGCGAGCTGCTTGCCAGCCTGAAACGCGATTTCACCAGCCTGCGCCATGCCAAGCCGCCGGCGAGCCGTGCGGAATCGGCCGAAGTCTATGTTGTCGCACAGGGGTTCAGAGCTTCGAATCGCGCAGAAAAGCAAGGCTGATCTGCCCGGCGGGACTTCCCTCGGCTCGATTCCGGTCCTATATATCGTCGCCAACCTTAGCCGGGAGGCAGCATTGGAAATCCGCGAGGCGCTCACTTTCGACGACGTCTTGCTGGTGCCTGCGGCCTCGGCGGTCCTCCCCAACGAAACCGATACCAAAACGCGCCTCACCCGCGAGGTGTCGCTCGGCATTCCGCTACTCTCTGCGGCGATGGATACGGTGACCGAAAGCGGGCTCGCCATCGCCATGGCCGAGGCCGGCGGCATCGGCGTCATCCACCGCAATTTGCAGATCGAGGACCAGGCGAACGAAGTCCGCCGCGTCAAGAAATTCGAA
>DATMZZ010000105.1:0-3034 GCA_035573175.1 Allostellaceae bacterium | reverse complement strand
GGGGAGCAGCAAGGCAACCGGCGCATGGCAGAGTCGAGAAAAGCGCGAGCGCGAAAGCCGCCGCGACCGGTGACCGCGGCCTCGCTTGAGAATGCCGCTGTCTATTATCTCAGCCGCTTCGCCTCCTCGAGCGGCAATCTGCGCCGCGTGCTGATGCGCAAAGTCGCACGCACCGCACGGAACGGCGAAGAAGGCCAAGCCGAAGCCGGCGCGCAAATGGTCGATGCGCTGATCGCCCGCTATCTCGAAAAAGGCTTGCTGAACGACCGCGCTTACGCGGCACAGGCCGCGTCATCGCTCGCGCAGCGCGGCGCCTCGCGTTACTCGATCGCCGGCAAGCTCGCCCAGAAAGGCGTCGCCAACGATCTCGTGACGCAAGCCATCGCCGAGCTCGATGAGGAGGGCGGCTCGAGCGAACTCGCGGCCGCCTGCGCGCTGGTGCGCCGCCGCCGGCTCGGTCCCTATCGCGCGCCGGACAAGCGCCCCGATTTTCGCGAGAAGGATCTCGCCAGCCTGGCACGCGCCGGCTTCAGTCTCGATCTCGCGCGGCGTGTGCTGCGTGCGAAGGATGTCGAGGCGCTGGAGCGACTCGCGCGCGGCGCCGATGACGACGACGCTTTCTGAGCGGGGTTACCCGGCGGATTCGCGCGCAGCGCCCACCGGTTCCGGCAATGCGGCGGTGGATTCCGGCTCGCGCATGGCGCTCTTCGCGTTGCGCTTCCAATCCTCATCCCGAGGATCGTCGCCGAAATAGATCGTGCGCTGCGGGAATGGCATATTGATTCCGTGCGCGTCGAAAGCCTTTTTGAGGCGACGATTGAATTCGCGGCCGATCCGCCATTGATGGATCGGCAAGGTCTTGATCCGGGCGACGATGATCACGGCCGATTCGGCAAAGCGATCAACGCCGACCACTTCGAGCGGCTCGAGCATGAACGCTCCGAACTCGGGCTCTTGGCGCAACTCTTCGGCGACAGCGACCAACACCTGCGTGGCGCGGTCCGTGTCCTCGCGGTAGCCGATGCCGATATTGACGACGTAATAGGAATAATCCTTGGTCAGATTCTGGATGGCCTTCACCTCGCTGAAGGGGATGGTTCGCAGTGAGCCATCGAAAGCCCTGAGCTTTACCGCCCGCATCGACATGGCTTCCACGACGCCGGAATGGCCGTTGCCGACATCGATCACATCGCCGACCGCGAAGGTGTCGTCGACCAGCACCGCGATGCTGGTGAGGAAATCGAGCAAGAGCGGCTGCAAGCCGAGTCCCGCGATGATGCCGAAAATCCCGGCGCCGGCGATGAGCGCGCCGAGATTGATGCCTATCTGCGCGAGCAACACGAAGCCGACGATCACGCCCAGCACGATCGCCATGCTCAGTCGCAGCAGCGGGAACAGCGTATTTGCGCGGGCGCGCCGGCGACTATCGCTCTGGAGCCGTTGCAGATAGCGCTCGAGCCCCGCGACAAATATCTCCCAGGCGATAACCGCAACCGCGATCGCCACCGCGATGCTGATCATGCCGCTGGTAAGCGGACCGCCGGCTGTCGCGCGCAACCAGGTAAAGGCGCTGAGCCCCCATGCCTGCAACAGCGCCAGCGCGGCCAGCACGTAGATCGCGATCGAGGTGATGGCGTGGAGGATCGGCACGTAGCGATTGGCCCGCGCCTCAAGCGTCGGGAACCGTGCCCGCAAATCCGGGCTGACGGCGAAGCTTCGCCGCAGCGCCTGGTCCATGAAGCGAACCAGGATCGCCGCCGTCGTGATGACCACGAGACTGAGGGCGGTGGCGCGCAGCAACAGCGACAAGCCGCCCTTGTCGTTCAGGATAAAGACACCGAAGCTGCCGACGATGTAGACGATGGCAAGGATATGCCAGGTCTCGGCGAAGCGCCGGCGCGCGCTGCGCCATCCCCCCTTCGCGCGGTCCTCATCGCCGCGGAGCCAGCCCGCAACCGCATTGCGGTTCTGCAGCACGAAAATGACCGCGAGGATGGCAAGAACGAGGATCGAGACCCGGATCAGCAATCCGACGATCGCGCTGGGTGCGGCCAGCCACCAGGCTCCGGTCGAGGCCGCGTAGCCGATCGCCGCCGAATAGGCAAAGCGGCGAATCCAGATATAGAGGTAGTTACGGGTTTCCTCGCCGAGGGGATAAAGGCTTTGCGCCGCCGGCGCGAGAAGCAGCACATGCGCCACGGTGACGAGGGCCCAGGCCCAAATCGCTGCGGTCGTCATCACGGTTGCGAAGCCGCGCGTGCCGGTATCCGGCTCGGTCAGGGGCGCGACGATGGCTACCGTGGCGGCAAAGGCGAGTGCCGGCAGCGCTTCAATCAAAGCGCCTAGCGCCAGCAACAGCAATCGGGCAGCCCAGTGATCGCGTGTTGCGCGTGTGAGCCGGGTCGCGGCACCACGCGACAATAGCCGCACAAGCGCGCCCGCCACGACTCCAGCGCCGAGGAAGGTGCCCAATTTTTGGAAAACCGCGACCCAATAATCGCGCAGCCCCGGATCGCCGACCTGCCGCTCGATCCAATGTGTGGCGCGCGGCAACTGCAACAACACCGGCACGGCAGCCAGGATTTCCCCGCCGATCGCGTCGATCTGGTCGGGAAGTTGCGATATCCAAGCGAAAGGCACGGCCGCCCGTTGCTGCTGCGCGTTCTGTGCCGCGATCAGCGCTTGCAACTGATCGATCAATTGCGCGCGCGCTTTATCGTCTTTCAGCGTCGAGACGAGCTGCCGGAGTTGCTCGACCGTCGGCGCGCCGGCCGGCGTTTGCGAAGCGGCGCTTTGCGCATGCGCAAGCAGCGGCAGGAAGCAGAGCGCCAGGAATGCGATCCACGATAAGATTTGGCGCCTGATCATGATCGCGAAGCTTAGCCGCGCCTCATCGTGAGGCCAAGAATCGCGGTTCAGCCAATCGCACGCAATCCTTTGAGCGCGAGCACCAGCAAGCCGCCGCCGGAAGAAAGGAGAATCGCGCCTGAGACGCGGTTGAGCCATAGCATCACGATCTCGCCCGCCATATGCC
>DATMZZ010000104.1:0-5604 GCA_035573175.1 Allostellaceae bacterium | reverse complement strand
CCAGCGGGGAGAGGGTTGGGGTGAGGGGGATCAAGCCGACGGCTCTTTCGATCCTTCCGCGTGCAACGCCAGAATTTTCCGCACCAGCTCCGGCTTGCGCTGGCGCGCGATGCCACATTCGGTGGCGATGCCGAAATTCTTCACATAGCGTGACGCGGCCTCGGCGCGTTTCTTGAGACCGTCGACACCGTCCTCGGCATGCACGATGCCGAGATAGAGCTCGGTCGACGGCGCGAGCTTCAGCGCCGCCAGCGGCTTGAAATAGGCATCGTCGCTACGCGCGATCGGCACTGGCATGTGAATCCAGGCGATCGGATGCTTGACCGATTGCGCCACGGCGTTGGCGAGCTCGACCAGCTTCGTCGCATCGACTGGATCGACGAAATGCTTGGCATCGAGATCGCCGTAGCAGAGGTGGTAGCCGAGCTCGACATCGCCCGGCACCGCATCGCCGAGCCGCGTCAGCCGCGCCACAATATCGGCATGGGAGGTGCCTTCCGTGGGATAGCGCCCGGCAAGCTGGCCGTCCCAGATCACCATCTCGATACAGACATCCCATTGGATTGCGAGATCCTGGTGCGGGATCGCGGCGCAGATGCGCTCGACCTCGGTAAGCATTGCCTTCTCATAAGCCGGCTCGATCGCGGCAATATCGCTCGTCATGCAGAAGGGCACGATCACGGCCATCGGCGTCGGCAGGCTGACCTGGAAGCGCGTGCCGGGCGCCAACGCGCCGCGCGAACGCGCCGCCAGGAAATCCTGATACGAGGCGCGTGCCTCGCGTGCATAGCCAAGCTCGCCGAAATGGATGTCCTCCGTGCGCACGCCCTCCGCGAGACGCAGCTTCGGAAACATGCCCGCTTGGCCAAGCGAGACCGGATCGATCTGCAAATAGGCGTTTGCCCGCAGCAAGGGATATTGCCAGCTGATCCACAGCCGGCGGCCGCCCGGCTCGCCATCGGGACAACGCTTCAGTCGCCGGCCGAGCAGCGTGCCGGCGGTGTGGAATACTTCCTCGACGGTATCGAGCGCAACGCTGCCAACGAGATGGACATGTTCGGGAATGGGCGCGGCCATGTTTCCTCCCGCGGAAATTGGATCCATTCTAAACGGGTATGGCACGCACCGCCACGAAAACGGTCCTCACGAATTGCCCCACGCTTGTATTGTCCCCATGGATTGCCGAGTGGGATTCTGTTAGGAACTGACCGTTACATGACAACAATCGAGCACCCATGCCGACGATCACGCACGCCGAAGCCATAGCCCGCGCCAAGAAAGTCGGCGAGGTCTGCAAGGCCAATGCCGTTGCCACGGAGAAGCTGCGCCACCTGCCGCCGGAGAACGTACAAGCGATGGCGGAGTCCGATCTGATCGGCCTCATCATTCCGAAGGATCGCGGCGGCTACGGCATCGACAGCTGGATGACGGTCGCCGATGTCGTCACCGAAGTCGGCCGGCATTGCGGCGCCAGCGGCTGGTGCTTCGATCTTCTGATCCAGCATCATTGGGTCTTCGGCATGTTTCCGCCCGAATGCCAGAACCAGGTCTATAAGGGCGATCCGCGGCCGAAGATCGGCACCTCCTTCATGCCCGCCGCCAAGGTCACGCGCGCGCCGGGCGGCTTCCGCGTCACCGGCGAGTGGAGCTTCTCGTCCGGCATCGATCATTCCGATTGGGCGATCCTCGGCGGCGCCGTACCGGCCGCCGATGGCGCGGGCCCGCCGGACATCCGCTTCTTCATGTTCGGTCCGGGCGAGTTCAAGGTGAAGGACAATTGGTACGCTGTCGGACTCAAAGGCTCGGGCAGCAACAACGTCGTCGTCAACGACGTGTTCGTGCGTGAGGAATTCACGGTGCGCGCCGCCGAGTTCGCCACCGGCACCGCGCCTGGCACGAAGACCAACACGGGCGTGATGTTCCGCGAGCCGGGATATGTCGCCTTCCCCTTCGGGATTTTCTGCCCGCTGATCGCCATCGCGCGCGGCGCGCTCGATTGCTTCACCGATTTCGCCAAGAGCCGCGCCGAATCCGCGGTGCGCGATCCGATGCTGCAGCTCCTCAATACGCAGCGCACGATCGGCGAAGCCGCAGCCGAGATCGATGCGGCCTATCTCCTCGCCAAGGACAATGACGAGAAGCTGAGGAACGGGTTGCCGAACAAGGAAGCCGACATCCAAGCGATCCGCCGCAACTTCACCCTCGCCTCGCGCCTCGCCATGCGCGGCGTCGATCGCCTCTTCGAGGCGTCGGGTGCGCGCGGCGTCATGGACACCAATCCGATCCAGCGCTTTTGGCGCGATGTCCATGCCGCCGGCAATCACGTCGCCTGGGGCGTCGATACGGGCTACGTCAATGCCGGCGCCTTCGCGATGGGCATGCCGCCGGTTGGCACGCAAGGCATCGGCGTGCCGAGCAGGGACACTCACTAATGGCACCGGTACAAACTCGCCCACCCGCCCGCGAGCGCATCGCGGTCGAAGAAGGCTTCATGATCCCCGAGGTCGCGGCCGCGGCGCGCGCCCTCGATGAGAAGCTCGGCCTCGCCGGGCCGGTCACCGAATCGCGCAAAGCGATGGCCCGTGACCTCCTCGATCTCGGTGATGGCCGCCTCAAGCAGATGGACGAGGACGGCATCACCAAGCAGCTCATCGTCATCGGCTCGCCCGGCGTGCAGGCCTTCGATCCGGTGCAGGGCCATGAGCTATCGAAGCTGGTGAACGACCGGCTCGCCGCCGCCTGCCGCGCGCATCCCGACCGTTTCGCCGGCCTCGCCGCGGTGGCGCCGCAAGCGCCGGAGAATGCCGGGCGCGAACTCGAGCGCGCAGTGAAGAATCTCGGCCTCAAAGGCGCGCATATCAATTCGCACACCCACGGCGAATATCTCGACGACAAGAAATTCTGGCCGATCTTCGAGAGCGCCGTCGCGCTCGACGTGCCGATCTACATCCATCCGCGCGAGCCGAGCCCGGCCATGGCGAAGCCGCTCTCGATGCCGGGTTTCCGCGTCGCCTGGGGCTACGCGGTCGAGACCGGCACGCACATCATGCGGCTGATGGCGGGCGGCGTGTTCGACCGCTTCCCGGGCCTCAGGATCGTCATCGGCCATATGGGCGAGAACATCCCCTTCAGCCTCGAGCGCATCGACAACCGCTATCTCTGGGAGATCGAGATGGCGGGGCTGCAGAAGCCGATGAAGCGCCTGCCGAGCGAATATTTCCGCGACAACATCATCGTCACGACCAGCGGGATGAATTTCCGCCTGCCGCTGATGATGACGATCGAGGCGCTGGGCGCCGACAATTTGCTCTTCGCCGCCGATTGGCCCTTCGAGATCGCACGCCCGGCCGTCGATACCGTCGACGCCCTGCCGATCTCGGAAGCCGATAAGGAAAAACTCTACCACTTGAACGCGAAACGCGTGTTCAAGCTATAGAATCCATGCACATCACCCGCGGACTTGTTCCGGACGACCCGCGCGGCCGCTCTTCGCGGCCGTGCCCTTCGGGTTCACGCGCGAAGAGCGCGTGAACGGGTCGTCCCATGGATTGCCGGGACAAGCCCGGCAATAACGATTATAAAAAAGCGGCGCAGCACCGGGGGAGGCGCGTGAATTTCTGGATCATCAATACGCTGAACGGTTTGTCGCTGGCGATGATCCTGTTCCTGCTCGCCGCCGGCCTGACGCTGATCTTCGGGCTCATGCACATCATCAACATGGCGCATGGCTCGTTCTATCTCTTGGGCGGCTATATCGCGATCAGCGCCATTCGCCTGACCGGCGATTTCGGCACCGGCGCGCTGCTCGCCGTGATCGCGATTGCGATCACTGGCGTCATCGTGCAGCGGCTCTTCCTCGCGCGGCTCTATAAGCAGGAGATGCCGCAGGCGCTGCTGACGCTCGGGCTGCTTTTCATCGTCGCCGATTTCGCCTTCTTCACCTGGGGCGGCGATCCGCTGCTGGTGCCGGAGCCGCGGCTGCTGCAAGGCGGCGTGCGCTTCCTCGGTGTCGTCTATCCGCTCTATCGCCTGTTCCTCATCGGCTGGGGCCTCGCGACCGCGCTCTTCCTCTGGGCATTCCTCGAGCGAACCAAGATCGGCGCGATCGTGCGCGCCGGTATGGATGACGAGGAGATGGTGCGCGGTCTCGGCATCAACATGCCGCTGGTCTTCACCACGATCTTCGCTCTGGGCGCGGCGCTCGCCGCCATCGGCGGCGTGCTCGGCGGGCCGCTGCTCGGCATGTTCCCGGGCGCCGATTTCGAGGTCGCGCTTCTGGCTTTCGTCGTCGTCACCGTCGGCGGGCTCGGCAGCATCCGCGGCGCCTTCCTCGGCAGCCTGCTCGTCGGTCTGGTCGATAATTTCGGCAATGTCTGGTTTCCGCAGCTTTCGCTGTTCACCATCTTCGTGCCGATGGTGATCGTGCTGGCGCTACGGCCGACCGGCTTGATGGGCCGCGTTTAGGGGCTCGTTGCATGTCCGAGAGTCGCTGGGGTCTCTGGAGCGCGATCGCCTTCGTCCTGATCGCGGCGGCGGTTGGCGGAATCATCCCGCCTTATGACACAGGCCTCCTCACCCAGATGCTGATCTACGGCATCTTCGCGATGAGCCTCGACGTGCTGCACGGCTATACCGGCATGCCGTCGCTCGGCCACGCTGCCTATTTCGGCCTTGCCGCCTATGTCACCGCGATCTGCTCGCTGAAACTCGGTTGGGGCTTTGCCGCCGCCGGCGTGGCGGGAATCGTGGCGAGCGCGCTTGCCGCCGCGCTCTTCCATCTTCTCGCGCTGCGTACCACGCATTCCTATTACCTAATGATCACTCTCGCCTTCTCGCAGGTGCTGTGGAGCCTCGCGGTGAGCTGGACCGACGTCACGGGCGGCGATAACGGCCTGCCCGGCGTTTCGCGCCCGCATATCGGCACATGGTCGTTCGGCTCGACGATCGGCTATTTCTATCTCGTGCTCGTCATCTTCATCGTCTCCGCGGCGATGCTTTATGTCTTCGTCACCTCGCCTTTCGGCTATGCGCTGCGCGGCATCCGCGACAACGAGATGCGCATGCGCGCGCTCGGCTATCACGTCTGGGCGTACAAATATCTCGCCTCGATCGTCTCTGCGGCTTTCGCCGGCGTCGCGGGCGAGCTCTACATGTACCTCAACAGCTTCGTCTCGCCGTCGGCGCTGAGCGTCACCGTCTCGGCGCAAGTGTTGATGATGATCCTGGTCGGGGCGGCCGGAACGCTGTTCGGGCCGGTGCTCGGCGCCGGCGTCTTCGTCGTCCTGCAATATGTGCTGAGCACCTATACCGATCGCTGGCTCTTCGTCATCGGCGTTATTTATGTGCTGCTGGCGCTCTACGCACCGCAAGGCGCGCTGATCTATCTGCGTGACCGACTGAAAGCGCGGCAGCGGCGGAGTGCTGGATGAAGCCGCTCGAGATCCGCGATCTGTCCCGCAATTTCGGCGGCGTACGCGCTATCGCCGATGTGTCGCTGTCGCTCGAAGCCGGCGAGCGGCGCGCGATCATCGGCACCAACGGCGCCGGTAAGACGACGCTGTTCAATGTGGTGAACGGCCAGATCGCGCCATCGAGCGGCGAGAT
>DATMZZ010000103.1:0-7209 GCA_035573175.1 Allostellaceae bacterium | reverse complement strand
TGGAAGCCGCTCGTCGCTTTCACCGCGAAATCATCATCGCTCGACGTGCCCTGGGCGTGTGTTGGCGAGGCGCCGAGCGCCGCGAGCAGCAGCACCAGCCCCGCCGTCGTCGCGCGCTTGCCGCGCCAGAGGCCGGCGAGCAGACCGCGCAGCGCATAAGCGATAACGAGGTCGATCAGCGCTAGCGCGAGAGCCGCGCCTAAAAGCCCGGGGCGGAAATCGACTTCCGGTCCTTTGGCATAGCTTTGCCTCTCGATGCCGGGCGGCAGCGGCGGCAGCATTTTGAAGCTCTTCACCGCCGGTGCGAGGTTGAGTGCCTGCCGCGCATCCTGCGTGCCATAGAAGCCGGGCGGGAATTTCGCCGAGGCGAGCGTGTCGGCAAAGCCGCCTGCGGGGATCGTCGCCGCGGCGGCGGGCGGCTGCTGCAGCCGGCCATAACCGTCGAGCGTCTCGACCGGCGGCAACGGCTTGTCGCTATTGCCCGAGACACCGGCGCTCAACGACACGATCCGGCGCAGCATGTTGACGAAGAGGCCCGAGATGCCGAGCGACGACCATTGCGGATCGCCGGTCGTGTGAACGAGGATCAGCCAGCCCTTGCCGCGTTTCTCCGCCGTGACCAGCGGCGTGCCGTCGGTCAGCCGCGCCCAGGTCTTGCTGCCGAGATCGACGGTCGGCTCGGCGAGCACCTGGCGCGAGATGGTGACGTCTTTCGGGACATCCAGGCCCGCGAAGGGACTGGATGCATCAAAGGGCGCGAGCGAGGCCGGTGTCTCCCAAGAAAGCGCGCCGCCCAAGGTGCGGCCGCCGCGGCGCAAGGTCACGGGCAGCAGATCGTCGTCCGTCTCGTCGGCGAGATGCGGCCCGGCGAAGCGCAGCACCGTGCCGCCGTCTTCCATCCATTTGACGATCTGGCTCTTCTCGGCCTGTCCCGACGGCGAGATGTCCGGCATCGCGAGCACGGCGATGTCGCCTTTGAGCAGATTGTCGACGCCGCCTTCGCGTACTTCGCTGAAGGGGCTCAGCGCCTTCTCGAGATAATAGGCACCGCTGAGCAGCGGCTGGCCGGGCGCGTTGCCGCGCGCGGTGACGACGCCGACCGGCCGGCGGCGCCAGCGCTCATCAAGGAGCAGGACTGCACCGGCCGAGGCTTCGCCTTCGATCGCGATCTCGGCGGTGCGGTTGCGCAGCTCGCTGGGCAATTCGAGATGCGCGACGGCTTTCGTCGCGCCGGGCTCCATCGTGACCTTGTTGCGCGCCAGCAGCCTTCCGTCATCGCCGAGGGCGCGGACGTAAAGCTCGGCCGGGCCCGTCGCGTCGGCGCGCATCACCGTCGCGGTCAAATCCTTGTCGTCGCCATCGGCCGGCGCGAGGAGTCGCGGCAGCGCGTCGGCATCATCGGTGAGCACGCGCAGCGGCCCGCGCTTCTGCAGCCCCTGCGCGAAGCTCAGCGCCTTGCCGTCATCGATTCCATCCGACAGCCACACCAGCTCGGCGCCGGAAAGATCGACCGCGCCGAGCCGCGCCAGCGCGGCATCGCGATCCTCGGGCCACGGCATCGGTGCCATCTCGCTTACCGCCGCGCGCGCATCGTTCGGCCGCATCAGCGAGAGCGGCGGCGGCGCGGCGGCGCCGGGCAGCGGCGCGGTCGGCAACAGCACGACATTGCGGCCCTCGCGATCGGCGCCGGCGATCAGATCGTCGAGCGCGTTGCGCCGCTCGTCCCAATGCCGTGCGGCGGTCCAGCCATTATCGACCGCGAGCACCAACGGGCCTTTACCGGCGAGCGTCGCGGTCGGGTTGAGCAGCGGATGGGCGAGGGCAAGGATGATCAGCCCCGCCAGCACCATGCGCAGCAGAATGAGCCAGAGCGGCGTCTTGGCGGGCGTCTCTTCACGCGGCTGCAGGCCGAGCAGCAAGCGCAGCGCCGGGAAGCGCACGCGTTTCGGCGCCGGCGGGGTGACGCGCAACAGCCACCACAGGATCGGCAACGCCGCGAGCCCCAGCAGCAGCCAGGGCGAAGCAAAAGCAAGCGAGCCGAGACTCAGCATTTACGCAGCCTGCGAATAATTCCCCCTCACCCCAACCCTCTCCCCCGCGGGGAGAGGGGACGTCCCGTTCGATCGCTCTCGCGATCGAACCCTTCGGGGCCAACCGCGAAGAGCGGTTGGCCGGGGCGTCCCGCGCGAAGCGTAGGAGGGTGAGGGGGCAATTTCATAAAGCACTGACTCACCCCTCGCTCTCCGCGAGCGCCATGTAAAGGGTGAGCAGCGCGGTATGCGGCGGCTTGTCGCTGCGATGCGTGGCGAAACGCCAGCCCGCGGCACGCGCGATCGCGGAGAGGCCGGCGCGATGCCGCGCGAGGCGCTCGGTATATTGCTCGCGGATCGTCTCGACGCGGCTGATCAGCAGCGGATCCTCGCGCTCCAAACCTTCGAAACGCACGCGGCCATCGAAAGGCAATGTCTCCTCGGCGGGGTCGAGGACTTGCAGCAGATAGCCTTTGAGGCCCATGGCCGAATAAGACGCGACCAGCCTCTCGGTTTCTTCGAGCGGTGCGAGCAGATCGCCGATCAGCACGAGCTGGCCATAGCGCGGCAGCGGCTCGACGCCGGGCAGGCCTCCGGTAGTTTCGCGCAATAATTGTTGCGCCATGCGACTGAGCACGGCGCGGCCATGGCTCGGCGCGACGCCGGTGCCGAGCAAGGTCACGCGCTCGCCGCCGCGCAGCAGCAGCGCCGCCAGCGCCAGGGTCAGGAGATCGGCGCGCTCGCGCTTCGTCGGCAGGCCGCGCGTCGAAGCGTAATCCATCGAGGGCGAGGCATCGCGCCACAACCACACGCTCTGCGCCGCTTCCCATTCGGTCTCGCGCACATAGAGGCGCTGCGATTTCGCGCTCTCGCGCCAATCGATGCGCTGCGCCGCGTCGCCGGGCTGGTATTGCCGGAATTGCCAGAAAGTCTCGCCCTGGCCGACGCGGCGGCGGCCATGCACACCCTGGGCGACCGTCGACGCCACCCGGTTGGCGGCGACAAGTAACGGCGGCAGCGCGGCCGCCGCTTGTTCCGCACGATGTTGAAGGATTCCCGCTTCCGCCATCAGCGCAGCGGCTGAAGCAGCCGATCGATAACCTGGCCGAGCGACACGCCTTCGGCGCGCGCTGCGAAGGTGAGCGCCATGCGATGACGCAGCACCGGCGGCGCCAGCGCGATGACGTCATCCACCGAAGGTGCAAAGCGTCCGTCGAGCAGCGCACGCGCGCGGCAGGCGAGCATCAGCGCCTGGCTGGCGCGCGGGCCCGGGCCCCAGGCGATTTGCGTATCGCCTTCATCGCCATTGCCGGGGCGGCCGGCGCGCACGAGTTTGAGGAACGCCTCGACGACGCTCTCGCCGACCGGCACGCGCCGCACCAGACGCTGCGCCGCGGCGAGTTCGTCGGCGCTCATCACCTTGCTGGCTGCCTCTTCGCTCGTACCCGTCGTCGCGAGCAGCATCTGCCGTTCGGCGTCGAGATCGGGATAGCCGACATCGATCTGCAACAGGAAGCGATCGAGCTGCGCTTCGGGCAGCGGATAGGTGCCTTCCTGCTCGAGCGGGTTTTGCGTCGCCAGCACATGGAAGGGCTTCGGCAGCGGATGATATTGCCCCGCGACCGAGACACGATGCTCCTGCATCGCCTGCAGCAGCGCCGATTGCGTGCGCGGGCTCGCGCGGTTGATTTCGTCCGCCATCAGCAACTGGCAGAACACCGGCCCCGCGATGAAGCGGAACGAGCGGCGGCCGCTCTCGCTTTCCTCGAGCACTTCCGAGCCGAGGATATCCGCCGGCATGAGATCGGGCGTGCATTGGATGCGCTTGTCTTCGAGGCCGAGCACGGTGCCGAGCGTTTCGACGAGACGCGTCTTGGCGAGGCCGGGGACGCCGATCAGCAGCGCGTGGCCGCCGGCGAGCAGCGTGATGAGGGCTTGATCGATCACCTCGCGCTGGCCGAAGATGACGCGGCCGATGCGCTCGCGCACCGCGGCGAGACGCTGGCCGAGGGCGTCGATCTCGCCGGCGAGGTCGCCGGAGGCCGTGCCGAAACCAATCGGCGGCCTTTCAAAATTCGTCGAGGGCAGGCTTTCAGGATTGCTCAAGAGCAGGACTCCTCAGGCAGAGCAGAGAGAGGCGGCACGTCGTGAACGAAGCAAAAGCCGATGACGGCGAATTGGCGCGCATCGAAGCCGCCGCTGCCGCGCCGCAGCGAAAAGCACCGCCGCGGGATTGTGGGCATTTCGACATCCGCATCGATCGCGATGGTAGCTGGTTCTATCGCGGGACTCCAATCAATCGCGCGTCATTGGTTAAGCTGTTCAGCACGGTATTGGAACGCGATGCCGAGGGTGTGTACTGGCTCATAACACCCGCCGAGCGCGGCCGGATCACCGTCGATGACGCACCGTTTCTCGCCGTCGAATTGGAGCGTAGCGGCGAGGGGCCAGCTCAAGAACTGATCTTTCGCACCAATCTCGGCGATTTTGTGACGGCAGACGCCGAGCATCCGTTGCGTATCGCAACCGAACCGGCGACGGACACGCCGCGACCCTATATCCTGGTGCGAAATCGGCTGGAAGCGCGGCTCTCTCGGCCGGTATTCTATACTTTGGTGGATTGGGGTGTTGAGGAGCGGGTCAAGGGTGTGACCCGATTCGGGGTATGGAGCAAAGGGATATTCTTCTCACTGGATACGCCGGCGGAATCCGGCTGACGCGCGCCGATATTCGGGCGCGGCTGCAATCGCGCGCGATCGGCCAGCAAGGCAACGGCACGCCCGAGCAGAACAACATCCGCGCCGCGGTACTGGTGCCGCTGATCGAGCGCGAGCATGGCTGGTTTGTCGTGCTGACCTTGCGCTCGGCCGATCTCGCCGATCACGCCGGTCAGATCTCCCTGCCGGGTGGACGCATCGAGCCCGAGGATGCCGATCCGCCGGCCGCGGCGCTGCGCGAAGCGGAAGAGGAGATCGGCCTCAGCCGCGACTATGTCGAGACCGCCGGCCGGCTCGATACCTGGTTCACCGGTACCGGCTTCGAGGTGACACCGATCGTCGGGCTGGTGCGGCCACCGCCGCCCTACAGGCCCGATCCGGTCGAGGTCGCGGAAGTCTTCGAGGTGCCGCTCGATTTCATTCTCGACAAGCGCAACCATCAGTGGCGTTCGCGCGAGCTCGCCGGCAAGCAGCGTTTCTTTTGGGCCATTCCTTATCTCCATCGCAACATCTGGGGCGCAACCGCGGGCATGCTGGTCAACCTCGCCGAAGCACTCAACCGTTGAGAAATGGGGCGGGGGGATGGGACGGGTCTTCCTCACCATCATCGTGCCGCTGCTGCTGCCGACCGCGCTTTACGCAGTGTGGCGTGTCCTCGCCGGCAAGCAGATCAACGTGCCGGCGGTGTGGGTCTGGCTGACGGTTGCCGGGCTGGTGCTTGCCTCGGTGATGCTCGTCTTCGTCAGTGTCGATTTCGGCGTGCCGAAGGACGGACAATATATCCCGCCGCATGTCGGCGAGCGCGGAACCGTCGTGCCCGGCCATATCGAGCCCAGTCGATCGGGGGCGTCGCGCTGAGTCATGCGGATCAAGCCGCCCGTCTGGATGACCGATAAAGCGAGCCGCGCGGTGATGAGTGCGCTCAAAGGCGATGCGCGTTTCGTCGGCGGCTGTGTGCGCGACACGATCTTGAAGCGGCCGATCGGCGATATCGACATCGCGACGCCGCTCTTTCCCGAAGAAATCATGCGCCGCCTCGCCGCGGCGAAGATTAAGGCGGTGCCGACCGGCATCGATCATGGCACGATCACCGCCGTCACCGACGAGCGGCCTTACGAGATCACGACCTTGCGCCGCGACGTCGAGACTTTCGGCCGCCAGGCGCGCGTCGCTTTCTCCGCCGATTGGCAAGAGGATTCGGCGCGCCGCGACTTCACCATGAACGCGCTCTATCTCAGCGGCGAGGGCGAGGTCTTCGACTATCACGACGGCATCAAGGATTTGCGCGCCGGCAAGGTACGCTTCGTCGGCGATCCGGCGATGCGCATCCGCGAGGACGTGCTGCGGCTGTTGCGCTTCTATCGCTTTCATGCCTGGTATGGCCGCGGTGAGCCCGATGCGGCAGCACGCGCCGGCTGCCGCGCCTCGACGCCGCTGCTGCCGACGCTCTCGGGCGAGCGTGTGCAGGCGGAGCTGCTAAAGCTGATGGCGGCGAAAGATCCGCTGCCGAGCCTTGCGATGATGCAGGAAGACGGCGTGCTTACGCGCATCGTGCCGAAGACGCGCGGTCTCGAGGCGCTGGCGCGACTCATTAAGCTCGAGCCGAAACCCGATCCGCTGCGCCGGCTCGCGGCGCTCGTCGCGAGTGACGGCGATACGCTGGCGCGCAAGCTCAAATTCTCCAATACCGATCGCGAGCGGCTGATCGCTTTGAGCGAGACCGTGCCGCTGACGAGCGATGCGGTGGAACAGCGGCGGCTGCTCTATCGCATGGGCCGCGATCTCTATACCGATCGCGTGTTGCTGAGCGCGGCGATCGCGGACGATACGGCGACTGTCAAAAAGCTGCTCGGCGCGGCGGCGAAGTGGAAGCCGGTCGCGTTTCCGCTGCGCGGCGCCGATATCACCGCGGCGGGCGTGCCGGAAGGCCCGGCGATCGGCAAGCTGCTCGCCGAACTCGAGGCGTGGTGGGAAGCGGGCGATTTCAAAGCGACGCGCAAGCAATGCCTCGCCGAAATGCAGCGCCGGCTCGACGCGACGGCGGCGCCGGCGTGAGGCTGCTGCCCGAAGGCACGACGCCGGAGACGCGGATTCTCTATGCCGGGCGCGGCTTGCGCGCCTTCGCCGACGGCTTCGTCAGCCTGCTCTTGCCGATCTACATTACCGCGCTCGGCTTCGATGTCGTCGCGGTCGGCCTGATCTCGGCCGCGACGATGCTCGGCTCGGCCGCGCTGACCATCGGCGTCGGCTTCACCGCGCATCGCTATGGCCGGCGCGTTCTGCTAGTCAGCTCGGCGCTCTTGATGATCGCGACCGGCATCGGCTTTCTCTTGGTGCATGCGCTTTGGCCGCTGGTCGTCATCGCCTTCATCGGCACGATCAACCCGTCGCCCGCCGATGTCAGCGTCTTCTATCCGCTCGAGCAATCGCTGCTCGCCGAGACCGTGCCGGCGAAAAGCCGT
>DATMZZ010000102.1:0-2271 GCA_035573175.1 Allostellaceae bacterium | reverse complement strand
CCGCCCTGCCGGAGCCTGGATGGAGCCACAAGGGCGTCTGCGCCCGTCTTCACCACCAAAGCCGCAACCCCGGAGCAGCGTCGCCGCGCGGCGAGGCTGCCCCCGGGTTCCGCGTTGCGTTCCACCGGGCCACGGTCTCTGCATTGCACCCATGCACTGACGCGGGTTCCGGGGCGCCCGGCGGCCCGTTCTGATGCGCGCTTTCGCGCCGCGCGGCCCGGCGGTATTGACAGCGCCGTGACCGGCCGACATCTGGCATATCACTCTCAGCAACCAGGCGAAGCGCATGAACATCCAGGAGCATTTTCGCGGGGATTCGGATGACTTGGCACTGGCGAAATTCGGCGTCGGCCAGCCGGTCCCGCGGACCGAGGATCCTCGCCTGGTGCGCGGCAATGGCCGCTATACCGACGACATCAACCTCGATGGCCAGGCGCATGCGGTGATCGTCCGCAGCCGGCTCGCCCATGGCATCATCCGCGGCATCGACACGTCGGCCGCCGCCGACATGCCGGGCGTGCTCGCGGTCTATACCGGCGCCGATCTCAAAGCCGACGGCATCGGCACGCTCAAAGTGCGCATGCCGCGCAAGCGCCCGGACGGCGCCCCGATCTTCACCAGCCCGCATCCCGGCCTCGCCCGCGAGGAGACGCATTTCGTCGGCGATCAGGTCGCTTATGTCGTCGCCGAGAGCCTCGCCGAAGCCAAGGACGCGGCGGAACGCATCGAGGTCGATTACGAGCCGCTGCCCTCCGTCGTGCTCACCAGTGATGCGGTGAAACCCGGCGCGCCGGCGGTCTGGGCGAATTGCCCCGACAATATCTCGAATATCTTCGAGCTCGGTGACAAGGCGGCGGTCGACGCGGCTTTCGCCAAGGCACATCACGTCACGCGCCAGCATTTCGTGATCTCGCGCATCATGCACAACGCGATCGAGCCGCGCGGTATCGTCGCCGAATACGATCAGCGCTTCGGCCGCTTCACGCTCAATGGCTGCATCGGCTCGATCCATGGCGTGCGCCGCGCCTTCGCCGAGGACATCTTCAAGATTCCCGAGAACCGCTTCCGCGTCGTCTCCGGCGATATCGGCGGCGCTTTCGGCTCGAAAGGTGTGACCGCGCCGGAGAGCACGCTGGCGCTCTATGCCGCGAGGAAGCTCGGTCGGCCGGTTAAATGGATCGCCGAGCGCAGCGAATGCTTCCTTTCCGACGATCATTGCCGCGACAACGTCACCGATGCCGAGCTCGCGCTCGACAAGGACGGAAATTTCCTCGCGCTGCGCGTCAAGACGCTGGCCAATCTCGGCGCCTATCTCAGCGCGGATTCGAATCTGCTGCCGACCTTCTCCAATCTCGGCACGCTCGCCGGCGTCTATCGCACGCCGGCGATCCATGTGAGCGTGCTCGGCGTTTTCACCAATACGACCGCGACCGCGCCCTATCGCGGCGCCGGCCGGCCCGAGGCGTGCTATGTGATCGAAGGAATCATCGATCGCGCCGCGCGCGAGATGGGGCTAGACCGCATCGAGCTGCGCCGCCGCAATCTGATCCCGCCGAATGCGATGCCGTTCAAGACCGGCCTCGTCTACACCTATGATTGCGGCGAGTTCGAAGCCTGCATGGACAAGGGGCTGCACCACGCCGATGTGAAGGGTTTCGAGGCGCGGCGTGCCGAGGCCAAGAAGCGCGGCAAGCTGCGCGGCCTTGGCGTCATCAACGCGATCGAGCGCGCTGCGGCGCCTCCGGGCGGCGAGACCGCCGAGATCCGCTTCGATGCCACTGGCTCGCTCACCTTCCTCACCGGCACGACGGCGCAGGGCCAGAGCCACGAGACGATGTACAAGATCATCCTCTCGGACAAGCTCGGCATCGATACGAGTGAGATCAACTTCCTCCAGGGAGACACCGACAAGATCGTCTGGGGCGTCGGAACCTTCGGCTCGCGCGCTGCAGTCATCGGCGGCTCGGCCGCGGTACTCGCGGCGGAGAAGATCATCGCCAAGGGCAAGAAGATCGCCGCACATATCTTCGAGGCAGCGGAAGCCGATATCGAATTCGCCAAGGGGACTTTCGCCGTTGCCGGCACCGACAAGCGCATGCCGATCAAGGAGATCGCGCGCGCCGCCTTCACGCCCGGCCGCATCCCGAAAGGCATTGAGCCCGGTCTCTTCGAGACCGCGGTGTTCGAGCCGAGCGCGCAGACCTTTCCCTATGGCACGCATATCTGCGAGCTCGAAATCGATGAGGATACCGGCAAGATCACCATCGAGCG
>DATMZZ010000101.1:0-5704 GCA_035573175.1 Allostellaceae bacterium | reverse complement strand
TGTGGGTCTCCGGCGCCGAGGTGCTTGACGCCGGACTGTCACGTTCCATACTGGACGCGTTCCAGAGGGGAGCCCCTGATGCGGGGGCTGAGACGAGGCGAGGCAAAGCCGCCGCAAACCCTTTGAACCTGATCCGGATCGTACCGGCGTAGGGACAGGAACGGCGCTTATCGAAACCTCGCGCCACCCTCTCGCCAGAAAACCGGGTCGGATCATCCCTCGTTTCGGGAAGGAGATCGTCATGCCCGAAGGCGCTATCGGCCAAAACTTCAAAGTCTCGACCGGCCCGCTGCCGGCGTCGCGCAAGGTGTTCGTCCCCGGCAAGCAGCATGCCGATCTGCGCATCGCGATGCGCGAGATCGATCTCGAGCCCGGCTCGAAGGAAAAGCCGATCCGCGCCTATGATCCTTCCGGCCCCTATACCGATCCGGCGGTATCGATCGATATCCGTGCCGGCCTCGCGCCGATGCGCGAGAAATGGATTCTCGCTCGCGGCGATGTCGAGCGCTATATCGGTCGTGAGGTGAAGCCGGAAGATAACGGCCTCGAGGGCAAAGAGACGAGCCCGGTGCCGCTCTTCGATCGCGCCGGCCGTCAGCCGCTCAAGGCCAAGGGCGGCAAGTCGGTCTCGCAACTCGCCTATGCGCGCGCCGGCATCATCACGCCGGAGATGGAATACATCGCCATCCGCGAGAATCTCGGCCGGGAAAATCTGAAGCTCGATCCGACCGGCGAGAGCTTCGGCGCCTCGATCCCCGATGTCTGCACGCCGGAATTCGTGCGCGACGAGATCGCACGCGGTCGTGCCATCATCCCGGCCAACATCAATCATCCGGAAAGCGAGCCGATGATCATCGGCCGGAACTTCCTGGTCAAGATCAACGCCAATATCGGCAATTCCATCGTCACCTCCTCGGTCGCCGAGGAAGTCGACAAGCTCGTCTGGGCGATCCGCTGGGGCGGCGACACGGTGATGGATCTGTCGACCGGCAAGAACATCCACACCATCCGCGAATGGATCATCCGCAACTCGCCGGTGCCGATCGGCACGGTGCCGATCTATCAGGCACTGGAGAAGGTCAACGGCAAGGCCGAAGACCTGACCTGGGAAGTGTTCCGCGACACCCTCATCGAGCAATGCGAGCAGGGCGTCGACTACTTCACCATCCATGCCGGCGTGCGGCTCGCGTACATCCCGCTCACGGCGAAGCGCGTCACCGGCATCGTCTCGCGCGGTGGCTCGATCATGGCGAAGTGGTGCCTCGCGCATCACAAGGAGAATTTCCTCTACACGCGCTTCGAGGAAATCTGCGAGCTCATGAAGGCCTATGACGTCAGCTTCTCGCTCGGCGACGGGCTGCGTCCCGGCTCGACGGCGGATGCCAATGACGAAGCCCAGTTCGGCGAGCTCAAGACCCTGGGCGAGCTGACCAAGATCGCCTGGAAGCATGATGTGCAGGTGATGATCGAAGGCCCCGGCCATGTGCCGATGCAGAAGATCAAAGAGAACATGGATCTTCAGCTCAAACACTGCCACGAGGCGCCGTTCTACACGCTAGGCCCGCTGGTGACCGATATCGCGCCGGGCTACGACCACATCACCTCGGCGATCGGCGCGGCGATGATCGGCTGGTTCGGCACCGCGATGCTTTGCTACGTCACGCCGAAAGAGCATCTCGGCCTGCCGGATCGCAATGACGTGAAGGATGGCGTCGTCACTTACAAGATCGCAGCGCATGCGGCGGATCTTGCGAAGGGTCATCCGACAGCGAAGGAGCGCGACGACGCGTTGTCGCGCGCACGGTTCGAGTTCCGCTGGCGCGATCAGTTCAACCTCGCGCTCGATCCGGAGACCGCCGAGAAGTTCCACGATCAGACTTTGCCGGCGGAAGGCGCCAAGCTGGCGCATTTCTGCTCGATGTGCGGGCCGAAATTCTGCTCGATGAAGATCTCGCAAGAGGTTCGCGACTATGCCGAGAAGGGCATGGCCGAGAAATCGGCAGCGTTCCGCGAGGAGGGCGGCGAGATTTACAAGGTGCTCGAAGGCAAGGCGGTGGCGATCGAGTAGGACGCGCCGCCATGCCAGACACACCCGAAGCGATGCCGCAGGCGATCAGCCGGGATTATCCCAACCGGCCGTTCGCCGCGGCGCTCGCCATCTGCCGCAAGCCCGATGGCAGCATGCTCTTGGCGCAGCGCGCCAAAGGGCCGAGCACCGCGGTCGGCCGCTGGGGCTTTCCCGGCGGCATGCATGAGATCGGCGAGAGTATTCTCGACGCAGCCAAGCGCGAGCTGAAAGAAGAGACGGGCATCGACGCCAAGCCGGTGCGGGTGATCGACGCTTTCGACGTGATCGGCAGAGACCCGGATAGCCGCATTCGTGCGCACTATGTGCTGGTGTGCGTCGTGCTGGATTGGCAGGCCGGCGAAGGCGCGCCGATCGAGGATGCCTCGGCGGTCGGTTGGTACACGGTCGATCAAGCGCTGAAACAGCTCGAATTGCTGCCCGATACGCTGCGCCTGATGAAAGCCGCTCTTGCGGTGTAATGTCACGCCGGAAGCATTTGGAAACACTTGATTTCTACGCGACGCGCCATTACGTTTGAAGCTCCCGCAACGTATTGAAAGGAGGTGATCCCGTGTCTCATTGTCATGAACGGCGGTTGGAGCAAACCGCGATCGGGATCGCTGCCTCGGCAGGGTGTCTCTGACCGCGTGTAGCGAGTATCGCGGCAGTGCTCCGCCGCAGATGACAAGTGGGAAGGGCCGCCTTGGGGCGGCCCTTCTGCTTTAGGCCCCGGTCGGGTCGGAACCTTTGCCGTGGGAAAGCCATTATTTCCGGGTTTTCCATGGTTTTGGATTGAGCGGGAGAAGAACATGCGCGGCTTGATGTTGGTGGGTGTCATCCTGATCATCGCCGGGATTGTCGGCCTGGTGATCAACGTCGTCCCGATCCACCATCAGGAGCAGGTCGCGAAAATCGGCCCGATCACGGCGACCAAGGATACCGAGACCGATTACGTCATCCCGCCCTGGGCGAGCATCATCGTGATCGTCGTCGGCGCCGGTCTGGCTTACGCCGGTACGCGCCGGACTTGAGGTCTACCCGGCTGGCGGGCCGCCTTGCCTTTGCCGGATGCGCGCGATAGACCGCGCGCAATGCTTCAGACCATAGGCACGCTTCCCGTCGCGCGCAAAATCGCCGAATTGCGCCGCACCGTCGCGGATTGGCGGCGCAACAGCGAGACCGTCGCGCTGGTGCCGACCATGGGCGCGCTGCACGCAGGGCATCTCGCGCTGATCGCGCATGCCCGGGCGCACGCCGATCGCGTAATCGCGACGATCTTCGTCAATCCAACGCAGTTTGGGCCGAACGAAGATTTCACGCGCTACCCGCGCGACGAAGCTGGCGACGCCGCCAAGCTCGCGGCGGCATCCTGCGATCTGCTCTTCGCGCCGGATGCCGCCGAAATGTATCCCGCCGGCTTCGCCACCACCGTCTCGGCCGGGCCGCTCGCCGCGCCGCTTTGCGGCCGTTTTCGCCCCGGGCATTTCGACGGCGTCGCGACGGTAGTGACGAAGCTGTTGCTGCAAGCGCATCCGCATATCGCCTGTTTCGGCGAGAAGGATTATCAGCAGTTGCAGATCATTCGCCGTGTCGCGCGCGATCTCGATATCGATTGCACGATCGAGGGCGTGCCGATCGTGCGCGAGAGCGACGGCTTGGCGATGTCTTCGCGCAACGCCTATCTCGCGCCGGAAGAGCGCCGCATCGCGCCGGCGATGCATCGCGTGCTGGTCGCTGCGGTCGCGCAAGTGGCGCGCGGCACTGCGCCACAAGAAGCCGCTGCTGCCGGCAGCGCGGCGCTGCTGCAAGCCGGCTTCGACAAGGTCGATTATCTCGAGATCGTTTATGCCGAGAGCTTGCAGCCGCTTGGGGATCAGACCCGGCCGGGCCGTGCTATGGCCGCGGCGCGGCTCGGCAAGACGCGGCTCATCGACAACGAACCGGTGCTGCCGCGCGGGGCGCGATGAGACCTCGCGCATATCTGCTCGCACTTGCGTGGCTGCTGCTGATGCCGTCGGTATCGCAGGCCGGAGCGGACAGCGATGCACTTCTGCAATTCGGCCTCATCGGCAATTGGGCGCTCGATTGCCAAAAGCCGCCGAGCCCGGCCAATGCCTTCGTGACTTTCACGCCATCGACCGCAGGCGAGCCGACACGCCAGATTGTCACCGGCAAGCCGGAATATGACAGCCTCGTGCCGCTCAGCGATGTCGCGATGCTCGATGCGACGCATCTGCGGCTCACCTATCGGCAAGGCCGCGTGATGGTGACGGTGATCTTGCTCAAGGAGCAGCGCCGCATTCGCCCTTACGAGGCCGTGGCGAGCAACGGCATGGTCTCGGTAAGCCAGGGCAATGTCAAAGCCAGCGGCCTGCCAACCAATTGGCTAACCAAATGCGCCAATTGACGACGGTTATGTCATGCTGCGGAATGGCGGTATGGCGTGATACGTTCTGACGAACAGGCGAAAGGACACGCGTGGCGAAAATTTTGGTGACCGGCGGCGCCGGCTTTATCGGCACCGCGGTGGTGCGGCAATTGCTGGGCGAGGGCGAACAGGTCGTCAATCTCGACAAGCTCACCTATGCCGGCTCGAACCCGCCGCTGGGCGCGCTTGGCGAAGGCGGCCGCTATGTCCTAGAAGTTGCCGATATCGCCGACGCGGCAGCGGTCGCGCGCATCTTCGCGCAGCATCGTCCCGATGCGGTGATGCATCTCGCCGCCGAGACGCATGTCGACCGCTCGATCGACGGCCCCGCCGATTTCATCCAGACCAATCTCGTCGGCACCTTCACGTTGCTCGAGGCAGCGCGTCGTCATTGGGGCGCGCTCGATGATGGCGGCAAAGCGCGCTTCCGCTTTCATCTCATTTCGACCGACGAGGTCTTCGGTTCGCTCGCCAATGGCGAAGAAGCCGATGAGAATGCGCGCTATCAGCCGAACAGTCCCTACGCCGCGTCCAAGGCTGGCGCCGATCATCTCGCGCGCGCCTGGCATCGCACCTATGGCTTGCCGGTGGTCGCCACGAATTGCTCGAACAATTACGGGCCGTGGCAATTTCCGGAGAAGCTCATCCCGTTGATGATTCTCAATGCGCTCGACGGCAAGAAGCTGCCCGTCTACGGCCAAGGCAGCAATGTGCGCGACTGGCTCTATGCCGGCGATCACGCCGCGGCGCTGACGCAGGTTCTGCGCAAAGGCCGTGTCGGCGAGACCTACAATATTGCCGGGCGCGAGCAGCATCCGAACATCGCCATCGTCAAGATGATCTGCGCCATCCTTGATGAAGCGCTGCCAAGCTCGCTCCATCGCCCGCATGAGAAACTGATCGAATTCGTGACCGACCGGCCGGGTCACGATCTGCGCTATGCGGTCGACGACGCGAAGATCCGCCGCGAGCTCGGTTGGCAGCCGAAGGAGACGCTCGCGAGCGGCCTCAAAAAAACCGTCCACTGGTATCTCGACAATCGCGACTGGTGGGACAAAATCCGCAGCGGCGTCTACAAAGGTGAAAGATTGGGGCGCGGCGAGCCTTTGGGAAAAATTCGATGAAGGGCATTATCCTCGCCGGCGGCTCCGGCACGCGGCTTTATCCGCTGACCCGCGCGGTCTCAAAGCAGCTCTTGCCGATCTACG
>DATMZZ010000100.1:0-19774 GCA_035573175.1 Allostellaceae bacterium | reverse complement strand
AAGCCGAGCCGCGCATTACCGAGATCGATATCAATCCGCTCGCGGTCTTCGCGGAAGGCGAGGGCGTGCTCGCTCTCGATGCGCTGATCGTCGCGAAATAGGTAGGGAGTAGGCCCCATGAAATATCTGCATTTTGCCGCTGCGGCCGCTCTGGCTTGCGCGGCGCTGCTGTCCGCCGCGCCGTCCCACGCGGCCGACAAGATCCGCGTCTCGAAATCCGAGGCGACGACTTTCGCTTTCGCCTTCCTCGAAGTCGGCGCCCAGGAAGGGCTTTATGCCAAGCACGGGATCGAGGTCGAAACGCTGAACCTCGCCGGCGCGGCGAAGGCGCATCAGGCGCTGATCGCCGGCAGCGCCGATATCGAGCTCGGCTCCGGCCTCGAATTGATGTTCGTCGCCAAAGGCTCGCCGACGAAAGGCGTCGCCACGCTGGCGGGTCCGCCGCTCGGTTTCGCCATCATGATTGCGAAGGACAGCGCCATCAAAACTGTCGCCGATCTCAAAGGTAAGCTGATCGGCGTCTCGACGGTCGGCTCGCTCAGCGATTGGCTGCCGACCGAGATTTCGCGGCGGCAGGGCTGGGGCAGCGAAGGCATCCGCCGCGTCGCGCTCGGCAGCCAGGATGGGCTCACCGGCGCGCTCATCTCACATAATATCGACGGCATCATCGGCGGCACGCAAACCGGGTTTCGGCTGGAGAAGGCGGGCAGCGGCAAGATCCTCACGACGTTCGGGCCGCTGATCCCCGATTTCATCGCCCATATGATCGTCGCCAGCGACACGTTCATCGCGGCGCATCCCGACGAGCTCAAGCGCTTCCTTGCCGGCTGGTTCGAGACGGTGCATTTCGCCAAGACGCACAAGGCCGAGACGATACGCGATACCATGCCGCTGACGCGGCTGACGCCCGAGCAGGCCTCGCTGCTCTACGACCAGCAGATACCGATGTTCTCGGATGACGGCCGCTTCCAGCCGAAGGCGCTCGCCGTGATCAAGGAGGCAGCCAAAGAGCTCGGTCAGCTCGACAAGTTGCCGCCGGATAACCAGCTTTACACCGAGGCATTCCTGCCGGGTGCGCAAGCAGCACATTGAGGGCGACGCTTCGGCGCTACGGTTTTATCGCTGTCGGAGAGGAAAATGAGGCTGCTTTTGATCGCCGCCGCGGCGGTGCTTTTCTGCTCGTTTGGCGGGATAGCGCGCGCCGCCGATATCGATTGCATCAGCACGACCTTCAACCTGCTCTCACCCAACGACAAGGTCTGCGTCAGCGCCTTCGAGGATCCGCAAGTGCCGAATGTCGTCTGCCATATCTCGCAGGCGCGCAAAGGGGGGTGGGGCCAGCCCTTCGGCCTCAACGAGGACCCGTCGAATTTCTCGGTCTCCTGCCGGCAGATCGGGCCGATCGATATCGATCTCGCCAAGCTCAAAGAAGGCCAGGAGGTGTTCACGCAGAAGACCTCGATCTTCTTCAAGAAGACGCGCATCTACCGCATGATCGACAAGCCGCATAACACGCTGATCTATCTCGCGGTGAGCTCGAAGATCGTCAACGGCTCGCCGGCCAACGCCATCAGCACCGTGCCGATCATGCCGTGGGGGAAGTCCTAGATTGCGCAGGGACTAGGCACGCGCGTTGTCGTCGATCTCAGCGTGCCCAGGCTACTGTTTCGCGCGACCGGATCGGCTCAAGCTGGCGATTACGAGCCGCCATGTGAGATAAACTGATGCGTATGCCAATACGCAACAGAATGGCACGATGAGGCCTATCCAAATCCAGTATTGAGCGGAGGTGACATAGTGGGCGCCTAGGCTACCGCCGCGATTTCCAAATGACTCCGCGATAGTGTGTCCGGCTGCAGGATCAGGTGAAGCGGTTGCGGTTGCCAGCATAATGGACTGCCAGATGCCAGCGAGGGGGCCGCAAACAATTGCGGCTAAGACCAGCCATTTGCGCCAGCTCGGCATCTATTGATCTGTTGGCTTTTCTCTTTTAGCCCAGCCGCGCGCGGTGGCGTCTTTGATTTCGTCGATAGACAAAGCCTCGCGTCTCTTGTTCTTCGGCAAGCCAAAAACTTCCGAAATCTGACCCGCTTGTCCGGCAGCCCTCATCTCGAGGATGCCGCGGGGAAGCATTTCGACGGTAATTCTATCGCCGAGGCGCACGCCGAGATGCTCCAGCATCTCCTTCGAAAGGGTGATCTGTCCTTCGGCCGTGACGGGAAGGGTGCCCATGGCTGTCTCCAGGTGGCAGAGGAACGCAAATCCGGCAGCTAGGCAAGCGACGAAGTGTTTGACAGGATGTACGCTTTATTGTACGTATAGTACGTATATTCCAGGTTAAGCGACGGGAAAAGCTTGCAAAATATGAAAATTACCAAACGAAGCCAATTTGTTGAGTGGAATCAATAACCCGACCGGATTGGCTTCGCTGTACGCTAGCTCCAGTCGAAGAGATCGGGCGGGTCGGCTTGCTGGCCGGGGACCAGATCGTGGGCGGTGACGCCGACCAGGCGATAGCGCGTGCCGTCGAGCTTCAGGCGCAGCACCGGCATCACCGCGGCGAGGATGGTCTCGGCGCGCTGGGTCGGGTCGTACAGGCGGCAGGCATGGGTCGTGGTGTAGCGGTCGTGCCGCCGCAGCTTGAGGGTCAGCGAGGTCGCGGCCAGATCGGAGCGCACCAGCCGTTCGGCGACGCGCTGGCTGATCTGTTCCACCACCGCCGTGATGTCCTCGAGGCGCGCGAGATCTTTGGCGAAGGTGCGCTCGGCGCCGACCGAAACATTGCGGCCGCGGCCGAAGCCGACACGGCGGGCGTCCTCGCCATGGGCGCGTGCCAGGAGGCTGCGGCCCCAGCGGCCGAAGCGATGCGTGAGTTCATCCAGCTTTGCCGCGCGCAGCGCCGCAATGGTGGGGTAGCCCATCTCTTCGAGATTGCGCGTCATTACCGGGCCGATGCCGGGCAGGGCGGAGACCTTCATCGGCGCGAGCAGGGCGAGCTTGTCGCTTTCGCCGATGACATAGAAGCCGCGCGGCTTGCCGAAGTCGCTCGCGATCTTCGCCAGCATCTTGTTGGGCGCGAGGCCGATCGAGATCGTCACGCCAACGCGCTTTTCCACTTGGAGGGCCAGCCTCGCGAGGGAGCGTGCCGGCGGTTCGGTGTTGCCCCCCTCGTGATGGGTTGGTTCGCTCAAATCGAGATAGGCCTCGTCGATGGAAACGCTTTCCACGCGCGGCGACAACGCCTCCATCAGGTCTCGGATGCGCCGGCTCTCGCGGCGGTATTTCTCCATATCGGGCTTGATGACCGCGGCGCCGGGGCAAAGCTGGAGCGCCCGGGCCATCGGCATCGCCGAGCGCACGCCGTAGCGCCGGGCGATGTAGCAGGCCGTGAGCACGACGCCGCGTTGGCTGCCGCCGACGATCAGCGGCTCCTCCATCAGATCGGGATGGTCGCGCTTCTCGACCGAGGCGTAGAACGCGTCGCAATCGACATGGGCAATGGCGAGAGAGGCGAGCTCGGGATGGGCAACGACCCGCGCCGAGCCGCAGCGGCCACAGGCGCCGGGCGCCGGCTCGGCCTGGTCTGTGAGATGGGCCAGCGTCCCGCAATCGCGGCATAAGATGTTGGGCGGGCTGGCGGTTTCGGGCGCGGCCGGTGCGGGCTCCATCGGTTGCGCAAAACCCTCGCGGCTGATAGGATTTTTTGCAATATCGGCCGTATATCGCAACGAATCAACCAAAGGGGCGGCCTCTGAGGGGCCGAGAAACGCCATGGCATCAGTGGACATGCATTTCCATTGGGGTCCGAAAGGTTTTGCCGACGCGCTGCGTCAGCGGAGCGTTCGCCCGCGTATCTTCCGCGGCGATGACGGCGCGGAATATTTCGAATCGGGCTTCAATCCGAACAAGCTGCCCGCCGATCACGACAGCGCTGACGCGCGCATCGCCGAGATGGACAAGAACGGCGTCGACCATGCCGTGCTGTCGATGAGCCCGGTCACCGGCATCGAGGCGCTGCCACTGCAAGACGCGCTGCCGCTGGCGCGCGCTTACAACGACGCGGTCGCCGCGGTCTGCGCGCAATACCCCTCGCGCTTCTCGGCTTTCGCCATCCTGCCGGTCGGCAACGTGTCGGCGGCGGTGACGGAGTTCGAGCGCGCGATGGACATGCCGGGCATCGTCGGTGCGGTGCTGCCGGGCGACGGCTTCTTGTCGGAAAAGCGCGCGCAGCGTTTCGCGCCGCTGATGGAAGTGGCGAATAAGCGCCACGCGATCTTCCTCGTGCATTACGGCAAGCTGCCAGACGATCCGGACGCGCCGAAGCCGGACGTGACCGACAACAACCGCAACCGCTATGGCACGCTCGACATGCAGGCGCGGCTGTCCTCGAACATGATCACCTTCTGCATGACGGATTTCCTGAAGGCTTATCCGAACGTCACGGTGATGAGCCACAATCTCGGCGGCAACATCCCGTTCGAGGTCGATCGCATGGACCACCGCACGCTGTGCGACACGCCCGGCGCCGAACTGCCGTCGAAGAAGTTCAAGACCGCGCCGATCATTGTCGATTGCAACTCGCTCTCCGGCCGCGCGCTCGAACTCGCGGTGCATGTCTATGGCGCCGACAAGATCGTCTATGGCTCGGACGGCACGGATTTCGGGATGAACTGGACGAACAACGCGATCAACGAAGCGCGCATCACGGACGCCGAGAAACAGGCGATCCGCGACGGCAATGCGAAGCGCATGCTCGCGCGCGTCAACAGCCGCACGGCCGCGGCGGCGGAGTAATTTCTCCGCCGCGTCATTGCGAGCGAAGCGAAGCAATCCAGTGGTTGAGACAGACTGGATTGCTTCGGCCTTCGGCCTCGCAATGACGAATTCTTAGCTCAGTAACTTCGGGCCCAACGTCGCGAGCGCCGCAAAGCGCTCGGCCACGGCGCTTGCGCCGTCGGCCATCTCGCGCTTGCCATAGCCCCAGGACGCGAAGATCGTCGGCAGGCCCAGCGCCTTGCCGACCGCGATGTCGTTGGCGTGATCGCCGACCATGAGGCTGCGCGCTGGCGTGCCGCCGGCTGCCTCGATCGTGCCGGAGAGATGTGCCGGGTTCGGCTTGCGCACGGGGAAGCTGTCGCCGCAGCCCAGCGCCGCGAACCAATGCGCGATATCGAGCGCCGCCAGCAGCGCCTCGGTCGCGGCGGTCGATTTGTTCGTGCAAACAGCGAATTTCCAGCCCGCCTCCTGCAGCCGCGACAAGGTCGCATTGACGCCGGGATAGGGCCGGCTCTCGGCCGCGACATGGTCGGTGTAATCGGCGACCATCGCGCTCTCGGTCGCATCGTCATAAGGCGCGCCGCGCGCGGCGAGGGCGCGTTCGACCAGCTTCTTCGTGCCGTCGCCGACCATCGGCCGCACATCGGCTTGCGCGAGCGGCTGAAGGCCGCGTGCTTCGAGCATGCGGTTGAGGGCGGCGGTGAGATCGGGCAGCGCGTCGACCAGCGTGCCATCAAGATCGAAGACCATCAGCGGGAACGACGCCATGCGCTTTGACATTTCCTCAGTGAAGTGAGATGACGCTTTTAACACGGCGAGGCGAGGAACGCATGCGGACGGTCCGCGCGGCAGTTTCTGGCTTGGCGGCGCTCATGGCCGTCGCTTGGGTCACGCCTGCGATACCCGCCGACAGCGCTGGCGATCAGCCTGCCGTGCGGCCGGGCGAGTTCCTGATCGCGGCGCCGGGGATGAACGATCCGCGCTTCTATCACGCGGTCATCCTGATCGTGCAACATGACCGCGGCGGCGCCTTCGGCCTTATCGTCAACCGGCCGGTCGAGGACGAGCCGCTGGCGAAGCTGCTGCAGGAGCTCGGACAGAAAACCGATGGCGCCAGCGGCAAGATCGCGATCTATGCCGGCGGGCCGGTCGAAGCCGATATCGGCTTCGTGCTGCACAGCGCCGACTACAAGCAGCCTGAGACGATGGCGATCAACAGCGAGCTTGCGGTGACGTCGAGCCCTGCCGTGCTACGCGACATCGCCACGCAGCACGGGCCGCGGAAATACATCTTCGCTTTTGGCTATGCCGGCTGGGGGCCGGGCCAGCTCGCGAACGAGCTGGCCCATCGCGTGTGGTTTACCGCGCCCGGCGACGTGAAGCTGCTTTTTGACGACGACCCGGCGAAGCTTTGGCAGGACGCGCTCGACCGCCGCGAGCGGGCGCTTTAAGCCGCACGACCTTCGCCTTCGCTGTTGCTTGCTTTGGGGCCTTCTTCTTCGCGACTTTGCGCGCCGGCGCTTTCGCTACGGCTTTGCGCGGTGCGCTCCAGAGCTTCTTGCTCGCAATCCGCGCGCCGGCGACCAGGGCTTCGAGCTTCGCCCACATGATGCTGGGATGGACACGGCGCATGAACGGACCTTGTGCAAAGCCGCAATCGGTGCTCGCGATCACGTTCTCGCGCCCGACGCACTCGGCATAGCGGATGAGGCGCTGCGCGATCAGCTCGGGGTGCTCGACGACATTGGTCGCGTGGCTGATGACGCCGGGGATGAGAACACGGCCTTTGGGCAGCTTCACGCTCTTCCACACTTCCCACTCATGCTCGTGGCGCGGATTGGCGCCCTCGATGACATAGGCGCCGGCTTTGACGCGCAGGATGAGATCGACGATGTCTTTGAGCGGCACGTCGGTCGTGTGCGGGCCCGGCCAGCTACCCCAGCAGACGTGGTAGCGGATCTTCTCCTCGGGGATGCCTTCGAGCGCGTGGTTGAGCGCATCCATATGCATCGCCACCCAATCGCGATATTGCTTGAAGGTCTTGGGCGGGACCTGCCGGTCATAGGTGACGGCGGCACGCGCATCGTCGACCTGCACCAACAGGCCGTTATCGACGATCATCTTGTATTCGGTTCGCATCGCATCCGCGATGGCATGGAGCATGTCTTCTTCGCTTTGATAGTACTCGTTCTTGCGGTCCGGGATCGCGCTCGCCGGCGCGGCGACCGGCAGGAAGCCTTCGGTGACATTCACCTTGGCGAGCGCCGCCTTGAAATTGTCGATATCGCGCTGCAGCTCCGCCTGGCCGGTGTAAGAGATCGGCCCAACGCAGACGACATCGCCGCCGCGCGCTCCGCCGTCGCGAGCATCCATCTCCTCATAGAATTCAGCGAAGCGCTGGCGGTCGGCGCCATACGCATAAGGATCGTGGCCCGAGGTGCTCGGCCGCGATTCGAAACCGGCGAGCCGCTCCAGCACATATTGCGACCAGCTGATCGATTTGCCGAATTCGCCGTCGCTGATCACATCGAGACCGATCTTGGCCTGGTGCTGCACGGTCTCGGCGACGCTGTCGGTCAGGCAGCGCTGATAGGCATCCTCGTCATAGGCATCGCGATTGCGCTTGGCCCGCAGGAATTGGATCAGCTCGGGCGGCCGGATCAGGCTGCCGACATGCGTGGTCAGGATTCGCTTATCGCTACGCTTCAAGAAAAGTCTCCATGCGTTCGGAAGTATGTGGCAGTCACTTTTTCTAGCGCAGGCTGCGGCCAAAAGAAAAGCGCGCCCGCGAAGGCGGACGCGCTTCCCGTCTCCTAAATCCCACTATTTCGCGACTTTGCCGGCGGAATGGAGCTCGTGCCAGGGATCTTTCACATCGGGAAAGGCCTTGAGGACCACATTGGTGAGTTTCCCATCCACCTTCTCGACCCGGGTCACATAATCGGTCTGGATCAGCTCGCGGGTATTTGGATCGACAGTGACCGTTCCGCGCGGGCTCTTGAAGGAATAGCCCTTGATCGCCGCCATCATCTTGTCGCCGTCGGCCTTGCCGTTGGTGGCCTTCAGCATGTGGAAGATCATCTGCATGCCGTCCCAGGCCTCAACATCCATGAAGCTCGGCAGGCCACTCACCATCTTGTCGCCGTATTTGCTCTCCAGCAGCTTGACGAAAGCCTTGTTCTCGGGATTGTCGAGGCCCGGCACGTAGATCGTCGAGGCGACCACGCCCAGCGCGCTGTCGCCGGTCGCCGGGAAGTCGAATTGGGTTCCGACCGAGCCGGCCAGCACCATGCCCTGTTTGGCGAAGCCGCGATCGGCGAAGCCCTTGATCGTGCCGGCCGACATCGGGCCGCCGGGCATGAAATCGATCAGGCATTGCGGATTGTTGTCGTGGACTTTCTGGAAATAGGACGAGAAATCCGTGGTGTTCATCGGCACCCGGATCGGATCGAGCATCTTGCCGCCGCCCTTGGTGAAGCCATGGCCGAAGGAATCGATCGCGTCCTGGCCGGGCGCGTAGTCGGCGATGAACATCTCGCAGGTCTTATATCCCTTCTCCAGCGCCCATTGCGCGAGGGGGACATAAGTCTGCCAGCTGGTGAAGCTGGCGCGCACGAGATAGGGCGATTTGTCGGTGACGACGGCGGTCGCGGTGTTGAACGCGACGAACGGCATCTTCGCCTCGGTCATCACATCGGCGACGCCGAGGACCGTGGTCGTGAATTCGAGCCCGCCCATGATCGCGACGTTGTCGTTGACGATCATCTCCTGAGCGAGCTGCCGGGCGCGCGGCGGATTGTCGCCGCCGACGTCGCGGAAGATGACCTGGACGGTGGGATTGCCGTCTTTCCCATTATATTGATCGAGGAAAGCGTTGACTGCCTGCTGGAAGCTCTGGCCCCAAATGGCATAAGGTCCCGAGGTCGTGCCGAGAAGGCCGATCTTGATGGGATCGGCGGCGAAGGCAGGCAGTGCCGTCCCCGTCGCGAATGCCAGGCCCGATACTGCGATTCCTAATTGGATAAGCCGTTTCATGGCTTCCTTCCTTGTTGCCAATATGATTTTCGGGGCAAGCGCGTCGCGAAGCCGAGGGCCATGCATCGCGCTTGCCGTAACTCCTCGAGCTATTTCGCCGATTGCTGGCCGATATGGAATTCGTGCCAGGGGTCTTTCATCGCCTCATAGGTCTTGAACGCAACGTTTTCGTATTTGCCATCGACCTTCTCGACCTTGCGAATATAGATGTTCTGGACTAGCTCGCGGGTCTCGGGATCGACCTTCACCGGGCCGCGCGGGCTCTTCCAGGAATAGCCTTTGGCTGCCGCCATCTTCTTGTCGCCGTCGCCACCGGCCTTCAGCATGTGGAAAAGGATCTCCATCCCGTCCCAGGCCTGGACATGGATGAAGCTCGGCAAGCCGCCGGCCATCTGGCTACCGTATTTCGCGACCATCGCCTGAACGAAGGCCTTGTTCTCGGGATTATCGAGATAGGGCCCGTAATGGAGCGACGTCACCGTGCCCAGCGCCGCATCGCCGACGGCGGGGAGATCGTATTCCGGCGTCTCGCCCGAGCCCATAAGCTGAATGCCCTGCTTGGCGAAGCCGCGATCGGCGAAACCCTTCAGCGTACCGGCAGACATCGGCCCGCCCGGCATGAAGGCGACAAGGCAATTCGGCGCGTCGTCATGCACGCGCTGGAAATAGGACGAGAAATCCGTCGTATTCATCGGCACCCGGATGGGATTGAGCATCTTGCCGCCGCCTTTGGTGAAACCATAGGTGAAGGCGGCGATTGCATCGGCGCCGGGCGCATAATCGGCGACGAACATCTCGCAGGTCTTGTATTTCTGCTCGAGCGCCCATTGCGAGAGCGGGTACATCGCCTGCCATTGCGTGAAGCCCGCGCGAATGAGATAGGGCGATTTGTCGGTCACCACCGATGTCGCGGTATTGAACGCAACGAAGGGGATCTTGGCCTCGTTGATAATGTCGGGCATGGCAAGCGCGGTCGTCGTGAATTCGAGGCCACCGAGGGCCGCGACGTTCTCGTTGACGATCAGCTCTTGCGCCAATTGCCTCGCGCGCGGCGGGTTGTCGCCGCCGACATCGCGATAGAGGATTTCGACATCGGGATTGCCGTTTTTCCCGTTATGCTGGGACATATAGAGCTCGATCGCTTGCTGATAGCTCTTGCCCCAATTGGCATAAGGGCCGGTGGTCGTGACCAGGATGCCGAGCTTAACCTTATCGGCAGCTTGCGCATGGGAAACAATGCCCACTGCAAGTGTCGCAGCCAGTGCTAAAGTAAAGTGGGAAATGCGTCCCATGTGACTACCTCCCCTCTCGTAGCAATTGCAGCTTTTTCATTGCCGCATGATCAACCACGCTATATCAGGGTTGCGCGTAATGCAATTTCGTCGCGCTTTCGGTGCGGCGGCAAACATGCGGGCGCATAGGGAGGCTATTTCGCGGTGCTGAAGCTTGCGGCAACCTTGGTCGCGCTGCTGGTCGATGGTGTCGCTTATGCGATGATCCTCTTCCTGATGTCGGTCGGCCTCACCATCACGCTTGGCGTCATGCGGATCGCCAACCTCGCGCATTGTGCTTTCGCGATGATCGGCGGCTACATGGCCTTCGCCCTGGTCTCCTCGGGCTATTTCAGCCTGTTCACTGCCCTGCCGCTGGCCGTGGCCGGGACGATGATCCTCGGGGCGCTTGCCGAGCGCAGCGTCTATCGCTGGGTCTATACGACCGGCCAGCTCGGCCAGATCCTCATGACGCTCGGTCTTGTCTTCATCGTCGTTGCTACCGGCAATTTGTTATTCGGCTCCAATCTCCACGCCATCGGCCTGCCCGGTTGGCTGAGCGGCAGCTGGAGCTGGGACGCGATCGCGATCTCCGCCTACCGCACCTTCATTATTGCGGTTAGTATCGGTATCGCGGCGGTGTGCTGGGCGACCCTCGAATTCACCGATTTCGGCGCGCGGCTGCGCGCGGCGGTCGACAATCCGCGCATGGCGCGTTGCATCGGCATCGACGTGCCGGGCGTGTTCTCGATCACCTTCTCGGTCGGCTGCGGCCTTGCTGCGGCGGCGGGCGTCCTCGGCACGCAAATCATGCCGCTCGAGCCGTGGTACGCTTTCGAATATCTCGTGCCGCTCCTGATGGTGGTCGCGGTCGGCGGGCTCGGTAGCCTCAAAGGCTCGTTCTATGCCGCGCTGATGCTCGGCATCATCGATACTTTCGGCCGCTACTACATACCGGCGGCCGGGGCTTTTGTGATTTACGTCGCTGTCGTCGGCCTGCTCCTGTGGCGGCCGCAAGGCGTCTTCGCTCGGGCTTCCGCATGAGCGAGCCGATCAATCAGCAAGCGATCGAGACCGCGCGTGCCGGCTTTGCGCGGCACAGCTTCTCCTGGCTCGATCTGTTGCCCTTCATCTTCGCCGCGCTCGTCTATTTCTTTCTCGGCCGCTACCTCGCGCTTGGCACGCAGGTGATGATCCAGATCGCCTTCGCGCTCTCGCTCGATCTCGCGCTCGGCTATGGCGGCATCGATTCGCTCGGCCATGTCGCCTTTTTCGGTATGGGCGCCTATGCCGCCGGGCTCTTCGCCATGTATGTGTCGAGCGAGCCGATCTCGGGCCTTGCGGCCGCGGCGGTGGTCGGCGCAATTACGGGGCTCATCACCGGGCCGCTCGTCTTGCGCACCCGCGGCCTTACCGTGGTGATGCTGACGCTCGCCATCGCGACGATGCTGCAAGAGCTGGCGAATGCCAGCGCGATGAAGCCTATCACCGGCGGCGCGGACGGGCTCTTCGGCTTCAAGATCGCGCCGGTCTTCGGCGTCTTCTCCTTCGATCTGCGCGGCCATACCGGGTACTGGTATGCGCTCGGCGTCGTCGCCTTCGTGTTCTTCACTTGCAAGATCGTCGTCAATTCGCCCTTCGGCCTCGCGATCCGCGGCATCCGCGAGAATCCGGTGCGCATGCGTATGCTCGGCGTCAACGTCACGGTGCGGCTAGTGACGCTCTATTGCATCTCCGGCGCGTTGGCCGCGATTGCCGGCGGGCTCTCGGCGCAGGTGACGAAGCTCGTCGGCCTCGACAGTCTCGGCTTCCTGCTCTCGGGCAATGCGCTCGTGATGCTGATCCTGGGCGGCACCGGCAATCTCTACGGCGCGATCATCGGCGCAACGATCTTCGTCGTGCTTTCCGATCGTGCCGCCGCGATCGATCCGTTCAACTGGCTCTTCGCTATCGGCGCCGTACTGATCCTGGCGGTGCGGTTCGCGCCGCAAGGCGTGGTCGGGCTGATCGAGCAGGCATGGCGGCGTCAGCAGGCGAGGCGGGTGCGATGAGCGACACGCCGGCGCTTGCCATCGAAAACGTCTCGAAGAATTTCGGTGGGCTGCGCGTCTCGCGCGATGTCTCGCTGACCCTGCCGGTCGGTGCGCGCCATGCGCTGATCGGACCGAACGGCGCCGGCAAGACGACTCTCGTCCACATGGTCAGCGGCTTGCTGGCACCATCGGCCGGCACGATCCGGCTCGGCGGTCTCGACATCACGCATATGCCGGCGGAGCGCCGCGTTGGTCTCGGCCTCGCCCGCACGTTCCAGATCAGCTCGCTATTTCCGCATCTCACTGTCGCCGAGAATATCGGCCTCGCTTTCGAGGCGCGGCACGGGCTCGACCGGCGCATCTGGGGCAATACCGCCAATCATGCCGAGATCGTCGATGGCGCGGCGGCTTTGCTGCAAAAGCTCGGCCTGCTCGAGCTCGCGGCGCGGCGCATCGTCGATCTGCCCTACGGACAGCGTCGGCTCGTCGAGATCGCCCTCGTGCTGGCGCTCGAGCCCAAGACTTTGCTGCTCGACGAGCCGGCGGCGGGGCTTGCCGCGGCCGAGCGCGGCGCGCTGCTCGATCTGCTGCTGCGCATGCCCGAGGGGCTCAGCATCCTTGTCATCGAGCACGATATGAGCCTCGTCTTCCGTCTCGCGCAGCGCATCACCGTCCTGGTCGAAGGCGCGATCCTCACCGAAGGAACGGTTAGCGAAATCCGGGGCGATGCGCGCGTTCGCGACATCTATCTTGGTAGCCGGCATCATGGCTGATCTGCTCGTTCTCGATAATGTGACCGCCGGCTATCGCGACACCGTCGTGCTCGAGGCCATATCCGCGGCGATCGGCACCAAGGAGTGCTGGGCCGTGCTCGGTCGCAACGGCGTTGGCAAGTCGACCTTGCTGATGACGGTCATGGGCCTGACATCGCTGCGCGGCGGCAGCATCAAGCTCGCCGGCAAGGAGATCACCGGCCTCACGACGCATCGCCGTGCGCGCGCCGGCATCGGCTATGTGCCGCAGGAGCGCGAGATTTTCCCCTCGCTCACGGTCGACGAGAATTTGCGTGTCGCGACGACACAAGGCGAATGGACGAGGGAACGCGTCTACGATCTTTTCCCGCGTCTTGCGGAGCGCAAGCGTAATTACGGTAACCAGCTTTCCGGCGGTGAGCAGCAGATGCTGGCGGTAGGCCGCGCTCTGGTCGGCAATCCGAAGGTCTTGCTGCTCGATGAGCCGTTCGAGGGCCTGGCGCCGGTGATCATCGACACCATCGTTGCCGCGCTGGGACGGCTGCGGCGCGAGAGTGCGATCGCTACCGTGCTGGTGGAGCAACTCGTCGACGTCACCTTGGAGATGACTGAGCAAACCCTGGTGCTCGATAAAGGCCAGATCGTGTGGCACGGCGAGAGCCGCGCGCTCGCCGCCGACCGCGAGCGCCTCGCCTCGCTGGTCGGGCTGCAAGAGGCGGCGGCGAGCCGTTAGTTCAGGGGCGAGCCGTCCGGCCGGACCGTGCGGTTGATGCCTGAGAGCGCGTCCGACAACGCGTGGTCGTCGTCCATCTTTAGGCCCATCGCCTCTTCATAGGCACGTTTCACGGCGGTGGGCTGGCCCTGCTGGAAGACGAAACGCGTCGGCGACACATTGTCGAAGACACTGGCGCTCATCAACTGCTCGCGGGTGAAGCCTTCGACGAATTGCTTCTTCCCGACGATCGGCAGCGGCACATCGTTGTTGATCTTGGGATCGCGGATGATGGCCTTGGGATCGCCGCCTTTGGCGATGGTCTCGATATCCTCGAAGAAGCGGTTGCGGATCATGACGACGCCGCGATCGCTGCGCGCGAGATGCTCTTGTGTGCGATCGGCGATGGCGCCCTGACCGACCCAGGCGGCGAAATCCTGATTCATCACGCCGCCGGTCAGCCAATCGCCTTTCGCGTCGGTCACCGGCCCGTACCAGTGCGGGATCGAGTTCTGCACATAAGGCTCGCGATCCTTCGGCACGCGGTTGAAGAACCAGCCGACCGAGAGCGTCGTCTCGTCATCGACTGGCACGCGCCATTCGAAATGACCGCCGGTGAAAAGGCAATTCGGCCACAGGCAGACGCGGCCAACCGACCACAGTGGATTGTTCTCGTCCGTGTCTTCGCGGATGCGGCGGTAGACGAAGCCATATTCGAACTCGTCGAAGCCGACTTTCAGGTGCTTGGCACCGTAAGGTCCGCGCTTGCCCTTGAGTCGCATCGACCAATTCGCATGCGTCCACTCGAAGTGGACGGGATCGATCGAGTTCTCCTGGCACTGTAACCAGTTGCAGGGAATGGTCGAGAATACGATCTGCACAAAGCCGTTCTTCCAATTGAACGGTTCCCAATCCGGCACCAGCGGTACCGGCTGCGGGCCCATATAGGCCCAGAGCAGCCCGGCCTTGGCCTCGACCGGATAGGCTTTGATTGGAGTCTTGTCCTTATAGGTCGATTTCGGATCGACCGTGTCGTCGAAAGGCTGCTCGATGCATTTGCCGGTCTCGTCGAAGAGCCAGCCGTGATAGTGGCAGCGCAGCCCGCATTCCTCGGGATAGCCGAAGGTCATATCGGCGCGCCGATGCGGGCAATGCCGGTCGACCAGGCCGTAACGGCCGCCGAGATCCTTGTAGAGCACGAGATTCTCGCCCAACAGGCGCACGCGCTTGGTCGGCTTCTCTTCAAGTTCGCCGACAGCGGCAATCGGATACCAATAGCGGCGCAGCAGATCGCCCATCGGCGTTCCGGCGCCCGTTTCGGTCAGAATCTTGTTGTTCTCGGCGGTGAGCATCGATCGTCCTCTTGCGTCTCCTGGCACGGGCCCGAGAGCTGAGCCTGGGGCCTGCCGCTCATGCCTTACTCTAGCATCCAGAGCCTTGAAGGGAATGCCGTGCTAGGATGCGCCGGCGTTGCTCGGGGCCCGAACCGCAGGGCGAGGGGGCTCGATGCGGAAAATCGTATCGCCAGCCTGGGCGGTGGGTGAGGCGGCGAAGACGAAGCGCGGCCTCGCCACGGTCTACGCCCAAAAACTTATCGGCCATCGCACCACCAGCGGCGAGAAGCTCGATCGCGAGCATCTGATGGCGCCGCATCGCAATCTGCCTTTCGGCACGATCATCGAAGTGACCAATCGCGAGAACGGACATAAGGCACTGGTGCGCATCAACGATCGCGGTCCGCATCGCTGCGGCATCTTGCTCGATCTCTCACCCGCAGCGGCGACAGCGCTCGGCATCGGTCGTCGCGCGACCGTGCCGGTCGAGTTGCACGTCACCGCAGGACCGTAACGCGCGATGGTTGACGCATGTTAATCGTTCTGCGTGTGTGACTTGCATGTGTTTCCATAGTTGCTAGGATAAAGACCGAGACACCGAAGCTCGGGCGCGCTCAGCGAGCGCGAATAAGGGGGACGGCATGCGTACAATCGCCACGGCTTTGCTCGTGGGGGCACTCTCTGTGCCGAGTCTCGCTTCCGCTGGCGAAGCGAAACATACGGAAGCGAAGCATACGGAAGCGAAGCATACGAAAGAGGCGCAGGTCTCGCGCGGCATTGCTTCCGTCTATTCGCGTCACCTTGTCGGGCGTCGCACCGCCACGGGTGAGCGGCTCGATATGGAACATATGACCGCAGCCAGCCTCAAACTGCCGCTCGGCACGGTCGTGACCGTGACCAATCGGCGCAACGGCCGCAAAGCGACGGTGCGGGTCAACGATCGGGGCCCCTATACGAAGCGCTTCGTGATCGATCTGTCGCCCGCTGCCGCCGCGGCGCTTGGCTTGGGCCGCACCGGCACGACTCCGGTCGAGATCAAGATCGCTTCCGACGCTCATCATTCGTGAACATCCTCTTGACGCCGGCCCATATCGGGCCGGTCGAGATCAAGAACCGTATCGTCATGCCGCCGATGACGACGCGGCTGGCGGATGACGAAGGCTTCGTCACCGACGAGAGCATCGCCTATTACATGGCGCGGGTGCGCGGCGGCACCGGCCTCATTACCGTCGAGATGGCTTCACCCGAGCGCGCCGGCCGGCATCGCCGCCGCGAGCTCGGGATCTATGACGACCGCTTCCTGCCCGGGCTGCAGAAGCTCGTCGCCGCGATCCATGCGGGCGGCGCCAAGGCGTCGATCCAGCTCGGCCATGGCGGCGGCCATACGCGGCGCGATATCTGCGGCGAGACGCCGGTCGCACCGTCGGCGATCCCGCATCCGGTTTTCGAGACGACGTTCGAGACGATCATCCCCGAGGCGATGACGAAGCCGCGCATCGATGAATGCGTCGCGGCTTTCGCCGGCGCCGCGGCGCGGGCACAGCGCGCCGGCTTCGATTGCGTCGAGATTCATGCCGCGCATGGCTACCTCATCTCGCAATTCCTGACGCCGTTTGAGAATCGTCGCGACGACGAATATGGCGGTTCGCTCGCGAACCGCGCACGTTTTGGGCTCGAAGTGCTGCGCGCAGTGAAAGCCGCCGTGCCCGACACCGGCGTGATCTTCCGCCTCTCGGTCGAGGATTATTTTCCCGAAGGCATGCCGTGGTCGGAAGGCCGGCAAGTCGCGATCTGGGCGGCGGAGGCGGGCGCGGATGCGCTGCATATCGCCGCCGGCCATTACCGCTCGCTGCCCTCGGCGGCGCGGCAGATTCCGCCGATGGAATATCCCGACGGCGTGTTCCTCGATTATGCCGCCAGCGTCAAAGCGGCCGTGCCAGTACCGGTGATCGCGGTCGGGAGGCTCGGCGATCCGGCGCTCGCCGCGAGCGTCGTCGATAGCGGCAAGGCCGATTTCATCGCACTCGGCCGCACGCATGTTGCCGAGCCCGAATGGGTCGCGAAACTGGCGCGCGGCGAGCCGCCGCGGCGCTGCCTGTCTTGCAACACCTGCGTCGACGAGATGCGCAGCGGCGCGCGGATCGGCTGCGTCGTCAACGGCCGCGCCGGGCGCGAGGCTTTGTTCGAGGATGCGCGGCCGCCGCAAGGCGAGCGCATCGCGGTGATCGGCGCCGGACCCGCGGGTCTCACTTATGCTTCGCTCGTCGCCGACGGCAATGACGTCACCGTGTTCGAGCGCCTGGCGCAGCCGGGCGGCGCGTTTCGCTATGCGGGCAAGGCGCCGCTCTTCCAAGGCGTGCTCGCGAATGAGCAATCCTTCACGCGCTATATCGACCAGCTCTACGGCGCGTGTGTCGCGAAGCAGGTGCGTTTCGCGTTCAACACCGATGTCGCGCGCCGACCGCTGCTGCTCGACGGTTTCGATCGCATCGTGATCGCGACGGGCGCGCGCTATCGTTTCGGCCTCGGACCGCTCGCGCGTGCGATGCTCGCCACCGGTGCGGCGCGCTGGCCGGGGATGCGCTCATTCTTCGAGCGCCAGAAATTCCGCGACTGGTTCTATTACCGCGCCCGTGCGGGCACCGCGCCAGTCTTCAAGAATCTCGCCAAGGCGGGCCAGAAGGTGATCGCCATCGGCGATGCGGTCGAGGCCGGCAAGAGCAAAGCCGCGATCTCCTCCGCTTTCGAGGCGGCGCTGCTGACGCATTAGGCCTCGATCGCTAGTACGCCGTCATTGCGAGCGAAGCGAAGCAATCCAGGGTCAACGCGCGATCACTGGATTGCTTCGCTTCGCTCGCAATGACGTATTACCTAGACCATTACGTTTGAAATAAACCCCCGGACCGTCACTTCGCCGGTTCGGCGACCTTTGCGTCTTGCTTTTGCGGCGTGCGGTCGCGGAAGTAGGGCAGCACCTCTTGTGCGATGGCTTCCTGGTTCGCCTTCGTCATATCGCGCGGCAGCGTGCCGAACTGCGTCTTGGTGAGGCTGGTGCCGAAGCCGGCGAGATCCTGATATTCGGCAAGCTTCTCGCGCACCGTGCTTGGCGAGCCGACGATCACGACGCCTTGCGCCACCAGGTCCTCAGCCGTCTGAATTTTGCCTGCCTGGCGTCCCTTGATGGCGGCGACCCGCTTGATCGACTCGATCGTCGAATAGCCGGGCGGCAGCAGCATCTCGACCGGCATACCGAGGAACACATTGGCAAGCGCCTCGAGATGCGGCTTGGCTTCTTTCATCGCCTTGGCATCGGTCTCCGCGACATAGATCGAATTCGACCAGGCGAGCTGATCGGGCGAGGCGGTGTAGCCGTTCTTCTCGGCCTCGTCGCGATAGGCTTGGAAGAAGCGCGCGACGACCGCGATCGGCGACAGCGTCTGGCAATAGGTGTAGCGCATCTTCGCCGCCCATTTGATCGTGCTGGTCGAGCCTTGGCTCGGAATCCAGATCGGCGGATGCGGATTTTGATAAGGCCGCGGCCAGGGATTGACGTAGTTGAATTCGAAATGCCGGCCGGCGTAGCGGAACGGGCCGGGCTCGGTCCAGGCACGGAGGATCAGCTCATGCGCCTCGTCGAAGCGCTCCTGGCTGAGCGTCGGATTGATGCCCATCGAATGATATTCGGCGCCGATGCCGCGCACGAAGCCGGCGATGAAGCGTCCGCGCGTGAGATTGTCAAGAATCGCGTATTCCTCGGCCACCGCCAGCGGATTGTGCAACAGCGGCAGCGCGCGGCCGAGGATCGCGATCTTTGCCTTTTTGACCGAACGTGCCAGCGCGCCGGCCAGCACGCCGGGAGTCGGCATCAGCCCATAGGCGTTTTGATGATGCTCGTTGAGCACAACGCCGTCGAAGCCGAGCTTGTCGGCATATTCGAGCTCGTCGAGATAACGATTGTAGAGCTCGGCGCCTTTCTTCGGATCGTATTGGCTGTTGGAGAAGGTCACCCAGGCCGTGCCGTTCTCGGCGATCGCGTCGAGATCGGCATCGGCATACGGCATGAGATGGAAATTGAATATCTTCATGGGGTTTCCTTCTCCTCGAGCCGGTCGCGTTACGGTTGGTAACGCGGCGTCTTATGCAGGTAGTACTTGCTCATCGCCGGACGGTATTTCGCCATGATCTCCTTGTCGAGGTCGGTGTTCGGCTTGGCGCCGTCCGGCACCAGCGAGAAGTACGGCGTGGCCTTGGTCTGTTGCTCGAATTCCGCATGCGCGGTCTTCAGCACCTCGGGCTCGGTCATGAAATCGAGGATCGTGTTGGCCAGGACCTTGGCTCCCGCCACTTCGCCTTTGTGGGCGATGCTGCTGGTGGGCGTCACGGCCGCTACCCAATTGTGATAGGGGATGCCCGGGACGCTGGCGGGGAAGCCGAAGACCACCGCCGGCACGACCCAGGAGACATCGCCGCTGTCATTCGACGAAAACGATTGTGGACGCTGTCCGCCCTCGCGAATCTTCGTCGAGAGGCCGACGACGGGTTTGCCCTCCGCTTTTTGGAAATCGCGCGCGAATTTCTCCTCCTCGTCGCTCCATTTCGGCAGGCCGATCGCCTCGATGTTCTTTTGCACGACTTGCGACAGCGCTTTGTTCGAAAGTTGAGGCCAAGCCGAGGCCTGATAGATCACGTCATGCGTCGTGCCGGCCATCAGATCGGCGCCTTTGGCGATGTTGAGTAGCTTGTCGTAGGTCGCCTTGGCGTCGGGCATGTTGGCGTCGCGCACGAAATACCAGATCTTGGTGAAGTCCGGGATGACGTTCGGTTGGATGCCGCCATCCATGATCGAGCGATGGATGCGGTA
>DATMZZ010000099.1:0-33921 GCA_035573175.1 Allostellaceae bacterium | reverse complement strand
AGGCCCGGCGGCAGCATCAGGCCTTTCTGCGAGCCGCAGATCGTGACGTCGACGCCCCAATCGTCGTGACGATATTCATGCACGCCGAGCGACGAGATCGCATCGACCATCAACAGCGCCGGATGCTTGGCCGCGTCCATCGCTTTGCGTACTGCCGGCACATCGCTCAGAACGCCCGTCGAGGTCTCGCTATGAACGATCAGCACCGCTTTGATCTCGTGGCCTTTATCGGCGGTGAGGCGGCGCTCGATCTCGGCGGGATCGAGAGGATGACGCCAATCGCCCGGAATGAAATCGATCTTCAGCCCGTGCTTGTCGGCCATCACTTTCCACAGCGTGGCGAATTGGCCGCTCTCGAAAGCCAGCACCTTGTCGCCCGGCGACAGCGTGTTGAGCAGCGCGGTTTCCCAGGCGCCGGTGCCGGAGGAGGGATAGATCGCGACCGGGCCTTTGGTGCGGAAGATGCGCGCCATGCCGGCGGTGATGTGTTTCACGAGATCGAAGAATTCCTGACTGCGGTGATCGATCACCGGGTTGCCCATCGCGCTCAACACACGATCGGGCACGTTGCTCGGTCCCGGAACGTGCAGGAAATGCCGGCCGCGCCGTACTTTGGTCGCCATCGTCTCGTTACTCCTATCGAAAGCTCGTGCGGCAATCGGAAATTCGCTCTTCTCTCGGAGCGAGACCGGGGGGCGAATTTCGGATTGTTCACCACACGAGCAACGTATTGAATCAAGCGTGGTTTTCGGATTTGAAGTTCCTAAACGCGGATGCCACACAAGTTTAGGAACTTCAAATCCAACCACGCTTCCCGAATGTGCGCCGGAAAAGCCCGGCTTCGCAAGCCCGGGCTTGCCCCCCTGCGGCACTGTGATGCGGGCATCAGCGCGGCGCCGGCCAGAGGCTGAGTGCAGTCTCTGCGAAGACGCCACCTAACGGTGCGGCACCGGCACGCGATGCAGTTTCATCGCCATCGCGACGGTGCTGTAATACCCGAGATAGACGAGTAGATCGGCGAGACCTTCCTCGCCCAGCGCTTCGATGGCGCGCGCGAAGACGGCATCGCTCGCCGGATCGGCATCGGGCGCGGTGAGGGCGATCTCGACCACCGCCGCTTCGCGCTTATCCGTCAAGGTCGGCATGCGTCCGGCACGAATATCTTCGATCACGCCTTCGGAAACGCCCTGCTCGCGCGCGACGCGCGAATGCACGGTGAAGACGAAATTGCCGTGCCAATGGCGGGCGATGCAAAGGATCGCGAGCTCCTGCTCGCGCGGCTTCAGCGATGATTCATTGACGAGGAATGTGCCGAGCCGTTCCAGCCGCTGCATCATGATCGGGCTGTGCAGCCAGATTTTGTAGGGACCGGGGATGCGGCCGCGGCCGCCGATCACGGCCTCGATCGCTGCCTTTTGCTCCGCGCTGAGTTGTTCCGGTGGGATCTCGCGGATCCGGCTCGGCCCTTCATTCGCCATGACAACCTCCCTCGTTGGTCTTAGCGTCCGCCGCCGCAGAGGCAGCGCGAGAAATCGCTGCTTTGATCGCTGCCGACCGAGCAACGATAGACCGAGAAATTCTGCAATGTCACCGCCGCGCTCGCCGGCCCCTGCACCCCGTAGGCCTTGATCCAGCGCTGCTGCGTGGCCGCCGAGGTGCCGAGACGACGATAGAGCGTCTCGAGGCTGGCGGTGTCGAAGCGCGCCAGATCCCAGCTGTGCTCGAAGCTCGCCTCGGCGCGCCATTGCGGCGCCGCGCCCGCCACGGCGTCGCCGAGATTGGCGAGGTAATAAGTATTCACCGCGCTGATCTCGCCGTCATCGCTGAGGGTGAAGCGACGAAAAGACGGATTCTGCCCGAAGATCGGGCTGATCGCCGGCGCGATCATGACGAAGCCGAAAAACTTGTCACCGTTGCGCAGGATGCGGAACGCGTCGGTGTGCAGATGTCCGGCGATATTGGCGGCGATCGTGTCCTGATAGCGCTGCATCAACGCGTGTAGTTCGCTCGCATAGAGCTTGGCCATCAGCGGTGCCGGCGTGACCGGGCAGACATCGTGGCGCGCGGTGGCGAAAGCATCCGTCCCGGGCGGGATGTGATAGAGGAGGATCACCTTGCGATGCGCCGCCGCAGCATCGGCAAGCGCGCGGCTGAGCCAAGTAAGTGTCGTGCGCGCCGGATTGCCGTCGCCTTCGCCGCCGCAGGAATTGCGGTAATGCGTCGAGAAGTAATTGTCGTTGAGCCCGATCACGCGAAAACGCGGCTGCGCCGGATCGTCGACGATGTAACTGCCGAGCGCCGTCCAGCTTTGCGCGAAATTCTCGCCTGCGGCCCCTTTGAGAAGGGAGGGGCCGACCATACCGGCAACGATCGCTTCGGTATCGGCTAGGTAAGCGCCGCCCGGGCGGATCGCGTAATCGCCGCAATCGGAATCATTGTTGCCGAGCACGGGCAGGATCGGGGTCCTGGGAAGAGCGTGTTCGAGTTCCAGCGCAAGGAAGCGCATCGTCTTGACGACGAAGCGGCGATAAGCGGCATCGTCATGCGCGGCGACGCTGCCGTCGAAACCCTTGCGGAAATTATGCGCCAGGAAATCGCCCGCGATCAGAACGACATCCGGTTTCTTCTGCGCCTGGAGCTCGTCGAGCGTCGCGCGCAGCAGCTTCCAATCGCTGTCCTCGCTGTAATTGCTCATGCGCTCATTGCCGTGATCGAGGATCGTTGGCCATTGCTCGGCCGGCGCCGCGGCGAGCGGCTCAGCCAGTGCCTTGTCGGCGAGCGGATTGAAATGAATGTCGGTGAGAACGAGGACTTCGCTGGCGATCGCTGGGTGCAGGGTGGCCACGAACAGCGCCAGGCCTACCAAGCACGCGTAACAGTATTTCATCGTCATGCCCGCGAAAGCGGGTATCCATCGGTTTTCCTGGGTCCCCGCCTTCGCGGGGACGACGGGGGAAAAAGTGCGCGCGAGATGTTGCATAAAAGGTTCAGGATTCGAGGCCGACGAGGCTGCGCGCGAAATCCGTGGCGACGAAAGGACGAAGATCTTCGGCGCTTTCGCCGACACCGATGAAATGGACCGGCAGGCCGTAGGCCTGTGCCAGCGCGACCAATACGCCGCCTTTGGCCGTGCCATCGAGCTTGGTCATGACGAGGCCGGTGACGCCGATCATGTCGCGGAAAATCTGCACCTGCGAATGCGCGTTCTGCCCGACCGTGGCATCGAGCACCAGCAACACCGCATGGGGCGCGTTCGGATCGGCTTTCTTGAGCACGCGCAGGATCTTCTCGAGCTCACCCATCAGCGCGGTCTTGTTCTGCAGCCGCCCGGCCGTATCGATGAGGACGATATCGGCGCCGTTGTTCTTCGCCGCCATCACCGCGTCGAAGGCCAGGCCGGCGGCATCGGCGCCCGCCGGGCGAGAGATCACCTCGGCATGGGCGCGCTCGCCCCAAATCTTGAGCTGCTCGACCGCGGCGGCACGGAACGTGTCGCCTGCGGCGAGGATGACTTTCTTGCCGGCATCGCCATAGAGCTTGGCGAGCTTGCCGATCGTCGTCGTCTTGCCGCTGCCATTGACCCCGATCACCAGCAGCACGAAAGGTTTATGCTCGGCGTCGATGGCGAGCGGCTGCTCGGTCGGCTTGAGCGCATCGACAATGCTTTCGGCCAGGGTCGTGCGAATCTCCTCGCTGCTGACTTCCTGATTGAAACGCGAGCGTTTCAGCTTCTCGGTGATCTGCTGCGCGAGACCGAGGCCGAGATCGGCGCCGATCAGCAGCTCTTCCAACTCGTCGAGCGAAGCCTGATCGAGCTTCTTCTTGGTGACGATGCTGGTGATACCTTCGGTCAGGCGCTGCGCCGAGCGCGTCAGCCCCGCTTTCAGCCGGCCGAAGAAACCTGGCTTATCACCATTCATGCGATGACACCTACGAGGCTGTCGCGCGCGGTCTCGGCGATGCGCACCGGCGCGATGCTGCCGATCTCTGCCGTGCCGGTGAAACGCACCGGCGCGTAATGCTCGCTATGCCCGAAGCCGTTCTTCTCGACCAGCACCTGCGCGACCGTGCCGATGCGGGCGGCCAATGCGCGCGCGGTTGCCGCGGCGCCTGCTTCGCGCAGCTTCGCTGCACGCTCTTTGACGATGTTGCCCGGCACTTGCGGCATGCGCGACGCCGGCGTGCCGGGCCGCGCGCTGAACGGAAACACGTGGAGATAATCGAGTGCCGCTTCCTCGACGAAAGCGACGCTGCGCGCGAACATCGCCTCGTCTTCGGTGGGGAAGCCGGCGATCATATCGGCGCCGAGGGCTATATCGGGGCGTATATCACGCGCCCGACGACACGCGGCGAGCGCGTCGGCACGCAAATGACGGCGCTTCATGCGCTTCAAGATCATGTCATCGCCGGCTTGCACCGAAAGATGAAGATGCGGCATTAGCCGTTTCTCTTCGCCGATCAGCCGCCATAACGTGTCGTCGATTTCGACCGGATCGAGCGAGGAAAGCCGCAGCCGCTCAAGCCCCGGCACCAGCGCGAGCAGGCGGCGGCAGAGCTGGCCGAGATCGGGTTGCCCTGGCAGATCGCCGCCGAAGCTGGTGATGTCGACACCGGTCAGCACGAGCTCGCGATAGCCGGCAGCGACCAGCCGCTCGGCCTGGCGCACGATCTCGCCGATCGGCACGGAGCGGCTGTTGCCGCGGCCATACGGGATGATGCAGAAAGTACAGCGATGGTCGCAGCCTTGCTGCACTTCGATGAAGGCGCGGGCGCGGCCTTCGAAGCCGTCGACGAGATGCGCCGCGGTTTCTTTGAGCGCCATGATGTCGCCGACCGCGACGCGCGCATCGCTCGGCGCATAGCTCTCGCGCTTCAGCTTCTCGTCATTGCCGAGAACGAGATCGACTTCCGGCATCGCGGCATAGCGCGCCGGATCGATCTGCGCCGCACAGCCGGTGACGATGAGCCGCGCTTGCGGGTGATCGCGGCGCGCGCGGCGAATGGCTTGCCGTGCCTGGCGCTCGGCCTCTTTAGTGACGGCGCAAGTGTTGACGATCACCGCGTCGTTGAGACCGGCCGCGGCGGCGTGACCGCGAATCACTTCGGATTCGAAGGCGTTGAGGCGGCAGCCGAAGGTCAGGACTTCCGTCGCCATCGCTAACCCAGCAGGCCCGGATCGATCGTGCCGCGAAAACTCGTCGCGACCGCGCCGGTCATCATGACGTGATTGTCTTGCCGCCACTCGATCTCGAGCGTGCCGCCATCGGCGACAATCTCGGCGCGGCGCTCCGTCAACCCGCGCCGCGCCGCCGCGACCAAGGTCGCGCAGGCGCCGCTGCCGCAGGCGAGGGTCAATCCGTCGCCGCGCTCCCAGATGCGCACGCGAATGCGCTTCGGCGAAGCGATCTGCGCGACACCGATATTGGCGCGCGCTGGGAAGATCGGATCATGCTCTAGCGTCGGGCCGAGCGCAGCAATGTCGATGGCGGCGACATCGGGCACGAAGAAGGTCGCATGCGGATTGCCCATGCTGGTGCAGACCGGATCGCTCAGCGGCCCGAGGCTCAGCGGCACATGCAGCGTGTCGCAATCTTTCGCCAGCGGAATTTCGCGCCAGCCGAGATGCGGCTCGCCCATATCGACGGCGATGCGATGATGCCCGGCGCGCTCGGCCGAAATCGGCCCGCCCAGCGTCTCCAGCACGACGCGATCGGTTTTGTTCTGCTCCATCAGGAGCGCCGCGACACAGCGCGCACCATTGCCGCAAGCCTCGGCCTCGCCGCCATCAGCATTGCGGATGCGCATGAAAGCGGTGCCGGCCGCGCTTTTCGCCGGCTCAATGATGAGGATTTGGTCGCAGCCGACGCCGCGATGGCGGTCGGCGATGGCACGTGCGGCGTTCGTGTCGAGCGTCAGCGCATGGACGCGCGCGTCGAGAATGACGAAGTCGTTCCCGAGCCCGTGCATTTTGACGAAATCGAGCGCGCGCATCGCGCGGTTATAGAACGCAGATGCTGGCCCACCAACCCCGCTCGCGCTCCGCGAGCGGCAAGCAAAAAGCGAAAAAGCGCAGGGTCGCGAGGACCCTGCGCTTCCTTTAATCGCTTCTCGGTATTCGGTTAGTGCTGGACGGTGGCGCCGACCGAGCCGCTCACGCCTGCATTGCCCGCACCAACCGCGGCGTTGCTACCGGCCGAGCCGCTGACCGGCGGGACGGCAGGGATCGCCGGCTTCGCGGGCTTCGCCGCGGTCTGCTGATGCACCTTGCTCTTGGTGTCCTTCGACGTCTTGTCGATTTTCTTCTTGGCCGCCGACTTGTTCTTGTCGACATTCTTCTCAGCCGAGTTCTTTGTCTTATCGACTGAGGTACCGACATTAGCTTTGGTGTCGGTCGAGAGCGACGCGCTCGGCGCCGGCGAAGAAGGAGTCATATCGGCCGCGAGAGCGGGGAGGCCGGAGACGGCGAGAATGCCGGTCAGCGCCAGCGCCTGAAGGGTAAGTTTGTTCATCGCTAAGAGATCCTGTATCGGGTTGTTTCGTTGTCCCGGAGGTCGAGACAGCAAGACAACGCGGCTCCTTCGCGCTCCATCCCGGATTACACGCATTTCATCTCGCCGCCATGCAAATGAATACTTGCGAATATTTTTTGTCACGGGCGGATGAAGTCGCGCGATGAATCGTTTGGTGCTGACATTCAGGACTAAGCGAGCCGGCGGTGCCCCCTCACCTTCCCGTTCCTAACGCAACGGGCCCCTCCCTCTCCCCGATGGGGCGAGGGGGACGTTGTCGCGTCGGCAAAGCTCCCTCTCCCCACTGGGGAGAGGGTCGGGGTGAGGGGAGCCCTCTAGGCTCTCCGGGGATCCGGCCAATTGACATAAAGCCCTGTCCGGCCTAGCTTCCGACCGCTTCCCAGGAAGCGTTTCGTGCCTTTGCCCCGGTTTGGGGTCGGTCGGTCCGCGAGTGTCGCGCACCGGCTGTTTTTGGTTTGCACAATTCAAGCTTGGCAACGGGGCCATGTTCGAAAGTCTGAGCAACCGCTTCAACGACGTCTTCGACCGGCTGCGGCGCCGCGGCGCGCTGACCGAGGCCGATGTCGATTCGGCGATGCGCGAGATTCGCGTCGCGCTGCTCGAAGCCGATGTCGCTCTGCCCGTGGTGAAGACTTTCGTCGACGGCGTGCGCGCCAAGGCGGTCGGACAGGACGTGCTGCGCTCGGTCTCGCCGGCGCAGATGGTGGTGAAGATCGTTCACGACCATCTCGTCGAAAGCCTCGGCTCCGATCAATCGGGCGCGCTCAACCTCAACGCCGTGCCGCCGGTCGTCGTGATGATGGTCGGTCTGCAGGGCTCAGGCAAAACCACCACCTCGGCAAAGCTCGCGCGACTGTTGAAAGATCGCGAGCGCCGCAAGATGCTCCTGGCATCGCTCGACGTGAATCGCCCCGCCGCGCAAGAACAGCTCGCGGTGCTGGCGCAGCAAGTCGGCGTGCCGTCGCTGCCGATCGTCGCGCTGGAGCGGCCGGTCGCCATCGCCAAGCGTGCGCTCGATACTGGACGGCGCGAAGGCTACGACGTCGTCATTCTCGATACCGCCGGCCGGCTCCATATCGACGAAGCGCTGATGCAGGAAGTCGCGGCGGTGCGCGATGCGACGCAGCCGACCGAGACGCTGCTCGTCGCCGATTCGCTCACCGGCCAGGACGCGGTGAATGTCGGCAAAACCTTTGCCGAGCGTGTCGGCATCACCGGCATCATCCTGACCCGTATCGACGGCGATGCGCGCGGTGGCGCTGCGCTGTCGATGCGCGCGGTCACCGGCAAGCCGATCAAATTCGTCGGCACCGGCGAAAAACTCGATGCGATCGAGGCATTCCACGCCGATCGCATCGCCGGCCGCATTCTCGGCATGGGCGACGTCGTCGGTCTGGTCGAGAAAGCCGCCGAGACCATCGATCGCGAGGAAGCGGAAAAGCTCGCGAAGAAGCTGCAAAAGGGTGGTTTCGATCTCGACGATATGGCCAGTCAGCTCAAGCAGCTCCGCAAGATGGGCGGCATGGGCGGCGTCATGGGCATGTTGCCCGGCATCGGGAAGATCAAGAAGCAGCTCGAAGAAGCCAATATCGACGAGAAGATCATCAAGCGTCAGGAGGCGATCCTCTCGTCGATGACGCTGAAAGAGCGGCGCAATCCGAAATTGATCGACGGCTCGCGCCGGCGCCGCATCGCGGCGGGCTCGGGCACGACGGTGCCCGAGATCAATCGGCTCCTGAAGCAGTATCAGGACATGGCCGACATGATGAAGCGCATGAACAAGCTCGGAAAGAAAGGTCTTGCGCGCCACGGCATGCAGGCGCTGCTGCCGCGGGGCGGCATGCCGGGCGGCGGGTTCGGGCGATGAGCGTGATCGATCACCTCTCGCTCGGCGTGCGCGATCTCGCGCGCAGCCGCGCTTTCTATGACTCGATTCTGGCGCCGCTTGGCTATCGCCGCGGTTACGATCATGACGATGTGTCGGGCTATGGCTTGCCCGAGAAACATCCCTTGGGCGAGCAGGCGCTGCCGTTCTGGATCGGCGCCGAGCCCGAAGGCGCGCCGCTCAATGGCCATATCTGCTTCCGCGCGCCCGACCGCGCTGCGGTCGATGCGTTTCACAAAGCGGCCCTCGCTGCCGGCGCGCGTGACAATGGCGCGCCGGGTCTCAGGCCGCAGTATCACGTTTCCTATTACGCCGCCTTCGTCATCGATCCCAACGGGCATCGGCTCGAAGCGGTGTGTCATCAACCCGAATCACGCGAATTATCGAGATAAGGAGAATTCATGGGTCTTAAGATTCGCATGTCGCGCGGCGGCGCCAAGAAGCGTCCGTTCTACAGCATCGTCGTGGCGGATTCGCGCAGCCCGCGCGATGGCCGCTTCATCGAGAAGCTCGGCACCTACAATCCGATGCTCGATAAGAGTCATCCCGACCGGGTGACCTTGAAGACCGAACGGATCGAGCATTGGCTGAAGGCCGGTGCGCTGCCGAGCGATCGTGTCGCGCGCTTCCTCGGCGATGCCGGCGTGCGGCCGAAGCCGAGCTACAACGAGACGCCGAAGAAATCCTCGCCGAAAGCCAAGGCGCAAGAGCGCGCCAAGGCCGCGGCCGACGCGGCCGCCGCCGCTTCGGGCGAAGCTGCCGCGGCGCCGAGCGCCTAAGGCTTGCGCAAGAAGGGTTGATGCAAGACGATGCTCGCTTTGTCCCCCATGGCTGATCGCCAACGCGATCGCGCAGCGTCGCCAGCGCCTTCCGTGATGGAAGGCCGGGACGCGGGGGATTCCGCGCGCATCTGTCTCGGCATCATCACCGGCGCGCATGGCATCAAAGGCTGGGTGCGGGTGAAAAGCTTCACCGGCGACCCCGAAGCCATCGCCGATTACGGGCCGCTTTCGGATGAAAGCGGCGCGCGTCGCTTCGTCCTCGAGCTCGTCGGCGCGCAGAAGGGTGTTCTTCTGGCGCGCATCAAAGGCGTCGAGGATCGCAACGCGTCTGAGCGGCTGAAAGGCTTACGCCTCTATGTGCGTCGCGCCGATCTGCCGCTGCCCGAGGAGGACGAGTTCTACGAGGCCGATCTCATCGGTCTCGAAGCGACACGCGAAGACGGCGCGCCTTTCGGTACGATCCGGGCGGTGAATAATTTCGGCGCCGGCGCCAGCCTCGAGATAGAAGACCCGGCGGGCAAGATGGTGCTGGTGCCTTTCACCAACGCCGCGGTGCCGGTGGTCGATATCGCGAATAAGCGCGTCGTGGTGGTGCCGCCGACCGGCTTGCTCGATGCGCCCTCCCACGATGAAGGTGGGTGCGATGCCGACGGCGATGACGCCGACGAAACGGACGAGGGCTGAGATCATGCCCTGGACCGCAACCGTGCTGACGATCTTCCCCGAGATGTTTCCCGGGCCGCTGGCGCATTCGCTCGCGGGCAAGGCGCTCGCCGAGAAGATCTGGCAGATCGAGACGGTCGATATCCGCAATTTCGCGCAGGACCGTCATCGCACGGTCGATGACGCGCCGTTCGGTGGCGGGCCTGGCATGGTGATGCGGCCCGATGTGATCGATCGCGCGCTTAATGAGACGCCGGCGGTCGGTCCAACGATTTGTCTTTCGCCGCGCGGGCCGCGCCTCGCTCAGGCGCGCATTGCTGCGCTGGCCGAAGGGCCGGGCGTGCGGCTGCTCTGCGGCCGCTTCGAAGGCATCGACCAGCGCGTGATCGAGGCGCATCAGATCGAAGAGCTCAGCCTCGGCGATTTCGTCCTCTCGGGTGGCGAGCCGGCGGCGATCGCGCTGCTCGATGCGGTCATTCGCTTGCTGCACGGCGTTGTCGGCGATGCCACGACTTTAGAGGAAGAGAGCTTCTGCCAAGGTCTTCTCGAATATCCCCATTACACGCGGCCCCAGGAATGGCAGGGCCGCGCCGTGCCCGAAGTACTGCTCTCGGGCCATCACGAAAACATCCGCCGCTGGCGGATGGCAGAAGCAGAACGGGTGACGCGCGAGCGCCGGCCCGATCTTTGGCAACAATATTTGGCTCGCGAGAGCCGTCACTGAAGCGCTTAGGTTGGAGAGAAAGATGAACCTGCTGCAATCGCTCGAACAGGAAGAGATCAAGAAGCTGGCTGCCCTGCGGCCGACGCCGGAGTTCCGGCCGGGCGACACGCTCCGCGTCAGCGTGAAAGTCGTCGAAGGCGAGCGCGAGCGCATTCAGGCTTTCGAAGGCGTCTGCATCGCGCGCAAGAATGCGGGCGTGAATTCGAACTTCACCCTGCGCAAGATCTCCTACGGCGAAGGCGTCGAGCGTATTTTCCCGCTCTATTCGCCGCGCATCACCGAGATCAATGTCGTGCGGCGCGGCGCCGTGCGACGCGCGAAGCTCTATTATCTGCGAGCACTCCGCGGCAAGTCGGCGCGTATCGCCGAGCGTGGCCGCGACAAAACCGCGGTGCCGGAGAGCGGCACGCAAGAACAGGCATCGTGATCCATGGCTGGTCCGCGTACTCTCTTCGATAAGATCTGGGACAGCCATCTGGTCGATCAGCAACCGGATGGCACCTGCCTTCTCTATATCGATCGGCATCTCGTTCATGAGGTGACGAGCCCGCAGGCGTTCGCCGGCTTGCGTGAATCGGGACGCCAAGTGCGCAACCCGAAGGCGACGCTCGCTACCGCCGATCACAACGTGCCGACGACCGACCGCTCGCGCGGCATCGAGGAGCCGGAATCGCGCTTCCAGGTCGAGACGCTCGAGCGCAACGTCAAGGAATTCGGCATCCCCTATTTCGGGATGAACGATGTACGCCAGGGCATCGTCCACATCATCGGGCCGGAACAGGGCATGACCCAGCCCGGCATGACGATCGTCTGCGGCGATAGCCATACGGCGACGCATGGCGCTTTCGGCGCGCTCGCTTTCGGCATCGGCACATCCGAGGTCGAGCATGTCCTCGCGACGCAAACTCTGATCCAGCGCCGCGCCAAGAACATGCTGGTGCAGATCGATGGCGATCTGCCCTTCGGCGTGACGGCGAAGGATCTGATCCTCGGCATCATCGGCCATATCGGCACCGCCGGCGGCACCGGCCATGTCATCGAATATGCGGGCTCGGCGATCCGCAAGCTGTCGATGGAAGGCCGCATGACGATCTGCAACATGTCGATCGAGGGCGGCGCGCGCGCCGGCCTCGTCGCGCCGGACGAGATCACTTACGAATATCTCAAAGGTCGGCCGATGGCGCCGAAGGGCTCGGCCTGGGAGCAGGCGCTCGCTTTCTGGAAGACGCTGCCCTCCGATCCGGGCGCGCGCTACGACACCGAGATAAAGCTCGATGCGGCGAAGATCATCCCGCAAGTGACTTGGGGGACCAGCCCCGAGGATGTCCTGCCGATCACCGGTGCGGTGCCGAATCCCGCTGACGTGAAAGACGAGCTGAAACGCGCCGCGATGGAGCGCTCGCTCGAATATATGGGCCTCAAAGCGGGCACGCCGCTGAAAGAGGTGACGATCCAGCGGGCCTTCATCGGCTCATGCACCAATGGCCGCATCGAGGATTTGCGCGCGGCGGCGGCGGTAGCAAAAGGCCGCAAGGTCGCGGCCGGCGTCAACGCGCTGGTCGTGCCGGGCTCGGGCCTCGTCAAAGAGCAGGCCGAAGAGGAAGGTCTCGACAAGATCTTCATCGAAGCCGGGTTCGAATGGCGCGAGCCGGGGTGCTCGATGTGCCTTGCGATGAATGCCGACAAACTCGAGCCGGGCGAACGCTGCGCCTCGACCTCGAATCGTAATTTCGAGGGTCGGCAAGGCCGCAATGGCCGCACGCATCTGATGAGCCCGGCGATGGCCGCGGCGGCGGCTGTCGCTGGCAAACTGGCGGATGTCAGAGACCTCGGCTAACCAGAAGATATCGTCATTGCGAGCGCTGAAAGCGCGAAGCAATCCAGGGCAACATGCGCTGCTCTGGATTGCTTCGTCGCGCTGCGCACTCCTCGCAATGACGAGGATAAATAGTCGAGTTACTGCCCGAATTTGATCATGTCGCTGCGCGTCGCGGTCACGTGCTTCGTGGTGACCGGCGGACCGCCGCCGCCCATATGCCAAGCGGCATAAGCCTCGCGGAACGCGCTTTCCGACGGCAGGCAATCGATTGGATAGATCACCTCGTAACCGCGTTGCACCGCGCCGGCGCCCGTGCCGATGCCGACGCCCTGCGCCGAGGTGCCGCAGAGGATCACCGTCTTGATGCCATGCGCTTTGAGCCGCTGGTCGAGGTCGCTGCCGATGAATTTATCCGGCCCGCCCGCCTTCTGATCGACGACCTCGCTCTTGTCTTTTGGCGCGATACTCTCGTCGATGACCTCGCCATTGTTCGGGAAGGTGTACGCGACCAGCATCTTCGCCGCGCGCGCCTTGTCGTCGAGCGCCTTCAGCTTCGGCACCGCCTCGACGCAGCGCGGCCGCGCGCCGCAATTCTCTTTCATGAAATCGAACAGCAGGAGCGCCGTGGTCTTCGGATCGACCGTGACCTGCTTCAGCTCTGGCGGTGGCGGCATCTGGATCGTCTTCCATTCGCCGATCAGATCGGCGGCCATCGCGCGCGTCGCAATTAGTGCCGCCGCCATCGCGGCAAGCCCTAATACTTTCCCGCCCAACGTTTTCCCTAGGCGCATGCTTCCTCCTCCCTCGATGTATAGGCTTTTGCCCTATTCTATCGAGGCTGGCTAAACGCTGCCATCACGGGACGGTGAGGAGAGTTAGAGCCGGCGCAGGATGCTCCCGAGGATGCCCACCAGCACCACCGCGCCGATCAGCGGCAGGGTGATGGCGAGCGCGCCGAGGAAGACGAAAAAGCCGAGTGCGCCCAGCGCCGCCAGTGCGGCGAAGATCGCGACCAGCCCGAGCGGCCCCGGCCGGCCGTGGCGCAACCCTGTGTAGCGCGGATCGCTGCTCCAGGCCCAGACCCGGGCTCGCTCCCGGTTGCTGGCACGCTGGTCGCTCCGGCGCGCAGGATCGGGCGCTCCCGGCGGGATAATCTCGACTTCGGGGTGGCTGTTACCGCGGTCGCTCATCGCTCCTATGTGTGGTCGGACGGGGCCTAACGCAATGGCTCCGCTTGCTAAATTCGCCCTGCTCGCCTAAACCACGACCGCGAAAAGCGAGGCATTCCATGGATAAATTCACGACTCTGACCGGCGTCGCTGCGCCGCTGCCGATCATCAATGTCGACACCGACAAGATCATACCGAAGCAGCATTTGAAGACAGTCGAGCGTACCGGCCTCGGCAAAGCCTTGTTCGAGGAGTTGCGCTATCGCGACGATGGCAGCGAGAATCCGGATTTCGTTCTCAACCAGCCGGCGTATCGCCAGGCGAAGATACTGGTTGCGGGCGAGAATTTCGGCTGCGGCTCCTCGCGCGAGCACGCGCCCTGGGCGCTGATGGATTTCGGCATCCGCTGCGTCATCGCCTCATCCTTCGCCGACATTTTCTATAACAACAGCTTCAAGAACGGCATGCTGCTGATCAAGCTGCCGCAAGCGATCGTCAACGAGCTGATGGACGATGCGAAGAAGGGTGCCAATGCGCGCCTCACCGTCGATCTCGCCAGCCAGACGATCACGCGGCCGGATGGCGGCACGGTGAAATTCGATATCGATCCGTTCCTCAAGGATTGCCTCCTGAACGGGCTCGACGACATCGGCCTGACCCTCAAGAAAGAATCGAAGATCGCCGCTTACGAACAGAAGCAGCATCTGACCCAGCCCTGGCTCTAAACCGCCTGGCTCTAAGCGGAGTGAAGTGAATGGCCGCCAATCGAAAAATCCTCTCGCTGCCGGGCGACGGCATCGGCCAGGAAGTGATGGCTCAAGTCGGCCGTGTGGTCGAATGGTTCGATAAGAAGCGCATCGCCAGCTTTGACGTGAAGGAAGGCCTGGTCGGCGGCGCCAGTTTTGACAAACACGGCACGCCGCTGACCGACGAGACCATGAAGCTCGCCCAGGAAAGCGGCGCCGTGCTGTTCGGCGCGGTCGGCGGCCCGCAATGGGACAATCTGCCTTTCGCGCAAAAGCCCGAGCGCGGCCTGCTGCGCCTGCGCAAAGAAATGGATCTTTTCGCCAATCTCCGGCCCGCGCTGGTGTTCGATCCGCTGATCGGCGCCTCGACGTTGAAGCCCGAGGTGATCGAGGGCCTCGACATCCTCATCATCCGCGAGCTGACCGGCGGCACCTATTTCGGCGAGCCGCGCGGCATCACCATCTTGCCGGACGGCACGCGCCGCGGCGTCAACACGCAAGTCTATACGACGCCCGAGATCATTCGCGTCGGCCGCGTCGCCTTCGAGCTCGCGCGCAAGCGCAACAACAAGGTCTGCTCGGTCGAGAAGGCCAATGTCATGGAATCGGGCGTGCTGTGGCGCGAGGAAATGCAGAAGCTGCACGATACCGAATACAAGGATGTCGAGCTCTCGCATATGTATGCCGACAATTGCGCGATGCAGCTCGTGCGCAATCCGAAGCAGTTCGACGTCATCGTGACCGATAATCTCTTCGGCGATCTCTTGTCCGATTGTGCCGCGATGCTGACCGGCTCGCTCGGCATGCTGCCCTCGGCCTCATTGGGCGCGCCGGATTCAAGCGGCCGCCGCAAGGCACTGTACGAGCCGGTCCATGGCTCGGCGCCCGACATCGCCGGCAAGAACGCGGCCAATCCGCTCGCCTGCATGCTCTCTTTCGCGATGATGCTGCGCTATTCCTTCGACATGGACGAGGAAGCCAAGCTCGTCGAGAAGGCGATCAACAACACCCTCGCCTTGGGCGTGCGCACCGGCGACATCATGCAGCCGGGCATGAAGCGCGTCTCAACCTCCGAGATGGGTAACGCCGTCCTCGCCGAGCTCGCGAAGCTGGTTTAGTTTTTATCATCATTGCGAGCCCCTTCGACTGGCTCAGGAGCGAAGCGATCCAGTGGCTGCGCATGCGGTCTCTGGATTGCTTCGTCGCTACGCTCCTCGCAATGACGGGTACAGGTGACGGATTCGATGGCGATGCCTAACGCCTCGCATTATTGCGGCATCGATTTCGGAACCTCGAACTCTACCGTCGCCCTCGCGACTGAGGGCGAGCATTTCCTGGCGACGCTCGAACATACCGAGCGTTCGCTCCCGAGCGCGATTTTCTTCAATTCCACGAGCGGCCGCGTCGCCTTCGGCCGCGCGGCGATAGCCGACTATCTCTCGGGCGAGAATGGCCGCTTCATGCGTGCGCTGAAGAGCGTGATCGGGCGGCCGCTCTTCCACGAAAAGACACGGATACAAAAGCGTGAGGTCACGCTTTCCGATATCCTCAGCATGTATCTGCGCCACCTCAAAACCACGACCGAGCATCAAATCGGCCACGAGATGAGAGAGGTCGTGCTCGGCCGGCCGGTGCAGTTCATCGAGGACTCGAAGGAGCTCGATGGCCAAGCACAAAGCGATCTGGAGCAAGCGGCGCGGAAAATCGGTTTCGAACATATCGAATTCCAGTTCGAGCCCATCGCCGCTGCCCTCGAATACGAAACCTCCATCGCCCGCGAGCAGGTCGTTCTCGTCGCTGATATCGGCGGCGGCACGTCCGATTTCTCGATCGTCCGCGTCGCGCCGGACAAGATAAAAGCGGCGGACCGGACGAAAGACATTCTGGCCAGTCGCGGCATCCGGGTCGGCGGTACGGATTTCGACCAGCAGCTTTCGATGAAGCAGGTCATGCCGCAGCTCGGGCATGGGTCGGTGTATGGCTCGAAGAGCCTGACGATGCCGATCTGGATCTATATGGATCTTTCGACCTGGTCGAACGTCAATTCGGTTTACGAGTACAAGGTCGTCTCGGAAATCCGGTCGCTGCGAAAGGAATCGAAGAAGCCGAAACTCCTGGAGCGGCTCTTGTCTGTGCTCGAGCATCAATCCGGCCATCGCCTCATCGGCGATATCGAACACGCGAAGATTGCCTTGAGCGCCGAGGACGAAGCGCTGCTCGATCTCGCCTATATCGAGAACGACTTTTCTATCCCGGTCAGCCAAAAGAATTTCGAAATCTCGATCACGGAGCTCGTGTGCCGGGTCGAAGATTGCATCGCGCAAACGGTGACCGATGCCGCCGTTCCCGCCGCGCAGATCAATACCGTGTTCATGACCGGCGGCAGTTCGATGGTGCGCCCCATCCAAGCCTTGATACGTCGGCTCTTCCCGGCGGCCGAGATCGTCAGCGGCGATGTCTTCGGCGCCGTCGGGAAGGGCCTCGGCTTGGATGCGAAGCGGAAGTTCGCCTAACGGCGCCCAGCCTATTTCTATCGTCATTGCGAGCGAAGCGAAGCAATCCAGGGCCACACGTGAGGCTTCTGGATTGCTTCGCTCCCGATGGTCGCTCGCAATGACGACCTAGACAAGTTTCACCGGAACGCCGGCCGGACCTCTTCGGCGAAGCGCTGCATCTCGTTCTTCACCTGCTGGTGCGGCTTCAGGCCGACGTTGAAATAGAGGATCACCTCGTCGAAACCCGCGGCTTCGGCTTTCTTCAGGGTGTCGGTGATCTGCTGCTTGCTGCCGAGCAGGACGGAATTCTCGGTCAAATCCTCGGCCTTCACCTTGTGCAGCCGCTCGGTCATCTCGACGAGATAGCGATAGGAGGGCGGTGCGGTCTTCGGATCGCTCGGGAAGGCGGGGATCACGCATTCCTTGTAATAGCGAATCTGCCGCGCGCGCTGCTCCTGCTCCTGTTCCTTGTTGTCGGCGAAATGCGCGAAGTAGGAGCAGATCAGCCGCCCGGGCTTGTTGCCGGCGGCGAGGCAGGTCTCCTTATATAGGTCAGCCACCTGTTTGAGGCCGCCATAACTCATCGCCGCGGCGAAGGGTGCGACCACGAGGCCGCAATTGAGACGCGCGGCGAGCTCGATCGACGGCTTGGAGAAAGACGCGACATAGGCCGGAATCGGCTTCTGCACCGGCTGCGGCGTGATCGTCATGTTCTCGAAGGAATAATACTTGCCCTTGTGGGTGACGGGGCCGGTGCCGGCCCAGAGCTTCTTCACCACCTCCATGCCTTCGTTGAAGATCGCCTGATTCTCGGCGAAGGAGATGTTGAAGGGCGAGTATTCGCGCGAATCGTAGCCACGGCCGGCCGCCCAATCGACGCGGCCGCCCGAGAGCAGATCGAGGCTCGCCCATTGCTCGGCGACGCGGATCGGGTGGTGCAGCGGCAGTACCGTCACCGCCGGGGCGAGGCGGATCTTCTTGGTGCGCGCCGCGGCATAGGCGAGCGTCAGATCGGGGCAGGAGAGCACGCCCAGCGAGCTGAAATGATGCTCGCCGATCCAGGCGGAGTGGAAGCCGAGCTCGTCGGCATAGAGCGTCTCGTCGAGAATATCCTCGACGAACTGGTTCGCGCTGCGCGAGTTGTCGAGATAGTGGTTGTCGCTCAGCGTGAAATAGCCGAATTCCATCGATACCTCCCAAGGCCTCCGTCAACTCTACCGCGTGCGCCGAGTGGCGCGAAGCGGTGGCGTGCGTGAACCGCGGATTAATCTTACTGCCCATGTTAACTAAATATTCGGTAAACGAATTCAGTATTCGTTAACCATAATTCCTAAAAATTTAAGCGATATTCTTGGTTAAGCGCTGGAATATATGGTTATTTCCTATACGGGCACGGTTTGTTACTTGGAAACTACTTTGACATAGGGTATAGCCACGTTTGCAAGTCGGGGTGGCGGGGCGTCGCTTTTCTGCACCCGGCGTAAGCAGCGAAATCCTTGGGCTCGTTTCGGGTAGCGGTCGAATGTTGCGAATTTTCGGACATTTCATTCCGGTTCCGGCGGTGTTGCTGGGTGCGGCCGAAGTCCTGCTGGTGGCAGGGGCGCTTTATTTCATCGCGCCCCCCGTCTTCCCGCAGGAACTCCTCCATGCCGGGCTGCACATCGCGCAGGCGCAATTTTCCTTAGGGCTGTCGATCCTGGCCGGTCTCTCGATGACCGCGGTCGGGCTCTACAATTACGACGTCTTCCTCGATTCCCGCGTCATGGCCATCAAGATCCTGATGGCGGTGACCCTGGTCGCGCCAGCGGCGGCGCTGGTCGCGCTGATATTCGACAAGGCAATGAACGCGGCGCCGGGCGCGAGCTGGTCGCTGCTCTTCCTCAAGGCGACGTTCGTCTGGATGACCTGCGTGCTCGCCACGCGCGTCGGCTTCCTCAGAGTCTCCAATTCCGATCTTTTCCGCCGCAGTGTCGTCGTGGTCGGCACCGGCGTTCGTGCCGCCCGCATCGCCGAGCTCGTCGATCGCGGCCGCAACCGCTATTTCGTACCGAAGGCCTTCGTCCATGCTTGCGGCGATCTCCGCCTCGTCATGGGCGGGCCGCTCGATCTCGATCGCATCGAGGACGACCGGGCGCTCGCCCGCTATGCGCATGAAATCGGCGCTCGCGAAATCGTCGTCGCGACCGATGAGCGCCGTGGCATGCCGGTCGGTCAGCTTCTTCATTGCAAGATCGAAGGCATCAACGTCGTCGACTATCAGACTTTCTGGGAGCGCGAGAACAGCCGCATCGATATCGAGGCGCTGCAGCCGAGCTGGCTGATCTATTCGGACGGCTTCCGCGTCAGCCCGTTCAACAATGCGGTGAAGCGGGCGTTCGATGTCCTCGTCTCGCTCGGCCTGCTGATCTGCGCGCTACCGGTGATGGCGATCACGGCGATCGCCGTGCGCCTCGAAAGCCCCGGCCCGGCGCTCTATCGCCAGGAGCGCGTCGGTTTCGGCGGTAAGAGCTTCAACATTTTGAAATTTCGCTCCATGCGCGACGATGCCGAGCGCGACGGGATCCGCTGGGCCGCGAATGGCGATTCCCGCGTCACCCGCGTCGGCAACATCATCCGTAAATTCCGTATCGACGAGCTGCCGCAGCTCTTCAACGTGCTGCGCGGCGATATGAGCTTCGTCGGGCCGCGGCCAGAGCGTCCGTTCTTCGTCGACCAACTCGCCAAGGCGATCCCCTTCTATGGCGAGCGTCATTCGGTAAAGCCGGGCATCACCGGCTGGGCGCAGGTCAATTATCCCTATGGCGCGTCGATCGAAGACGCCAAGCAGAAGCTGGCCTACGACCTCTATTACGTGAAGAACCGCACGGTTTTCCTCGATCTCGTGATCCTGGTGCACACGGTGCGCGTGATCCTCTTCAGCGAAGGTGCTCGTTAAGTCCATGACGGCGGCAGGCGTTTCTGCCCTTTTCTGTGCGGTCCTCTACGCCGGGCTGCTCGCGCTGACGCTGGCGCGTCGGCCGTGGAGCCGCGAAACCGCGCTCGCCGCCCTGGCTTGCGGGCTGACGGCGGTGTGGGCGGTCGCCATCTTTGCGGGCGGCGCCGTGCTGGCGGCGGCGCGGCCGGCGCTCGAAGTCGCGCCGCTGACGGTTTGGACCATTTTTCTCTCGCTGCTCATCGCGCCGACCGTCAACACGCGTTTCGATCCGCGGCTGCGCTTCGTGATGCTCACAGTGCCCGCGGTGGTCGGCTGCGGCGTGCTGTGGAACGATATCCTCTCCGCCCTGAGCAACGGTCCGGGCGCGCTCGCCGAGGCGCAGATCATCGGCCGCGAAGCACTCGCGATCTTCGGCCTGCTGCTGGTCGAGAACCTCTTCCGCAATACCTCGGCGCGGCGGCAATGGAACGTCGTGCCGCTTTGCATCGCGCTCGGCGGGCTCTTCGCCTATCAGCTTTTCCTCTATTCGGACGCGCTGCTCTTCGGCTGGGTGAGTGATCTCTTCACCACCGCATGTCCAGCGGTAGCCTGCCTGGTCGCGCCGTTCCTCGCGCTGACCTTGATGCGCAACCGCGGCTGGAAGGTCGAGCTCCATCTCTCGCAAAGCGTGGTGCTGCACAGCCTGACCCTCGTGGCATCCGGCGTGTTCCTGCTCGCCATCGTCACTGTTGCCGGCCTGCTGCGCGATTGGGGCGAGGATTGGGGCAAGGTCGTGCAGGTCGCGGCGCTCTTCGGCAGCATTCTCGTGCTCGCCTCGATCGTCTCCTCGGGCAGCATCAAGGCGCGGCTCAAATATCTCATCGCCCGCAATTTCTTCGCCCAGCGTTACGACTACCGCGTCGAGTGGATGAGTTTCATCGACATGCTCTCGGCCCGCGGCGCCGGCGAGGATCTGAAGCATCGCGCGATCGAAGGCATCGCCAATGTCGTCGAGGCTCAGGGCGGCGCGCTCTGGCTGCGCGACGGCGCGCGCAGCCACGGCGATTTCGTGCCGGTCTCGGTCTGGAACATGCGCCTCGCCAGCGATGCGAGCGAGTCGGCCGACAGCGCTTTCGTCAAGGGTTTCCGCGGCGGGCGCTGGATTCAGGAATTCCATCGCGGCCGTGCCTATGCCGCTTTCGGCGAATGTTGGCTCGCGGTGCCGCTCGCGGCGCAGAACCAGCTCATCGGCTTCATCACCCTGTCGCCATCGCGTGCGCCGGTCGAGCTCAATTGGGAAAGCTTCGAGCTGCTGCGCGCCCTCGGCCGACAAGCCGCCAGCTATATCGCCGAAGAACGCCTCGGCCAGCAGCTTCAGGATTCATCCCGGCTGCAGGATTACGCCAAGCGTTTCGCCTTCGTCGCGCATGACATCAAGAATCTCGCCGCGCAGCTGCGCATGGTGACGGTCAATGCCGAGCGTCATGGCGACGATCCGGCTTTCCGCGCCGATGCTTTCGAAACCATTCGCCATTCGGTCACGCGGATGAACGACCTCCTGGCGCAGCTTCGTGCCAATCAGGTCCGCGAAACCGCCGGTAAACTGGTAATCGCGACGATCGACGCGGTTCCCGTCCTACGGCGCATGCTTGAAGAACGCGGCGCTGGTCTCGCGCGCATCCAGTGCGCTTTCGAGGTCAACAACGCTTCCGTCACGATGGCAGAGGTGCAACTCACCTCGGTCGTAAAGCTGCTGCTCGACAATGCGATCGAAGCCTCGCCCGCGGGCGCGAGCATCCTGCTCGGCCTGCGCTGCCGCGACGGCAAGCTCCTCATCGACATCGCCGACCAAGGTGCCGGCATGGATATCGATTTCATTCACGGCCAGTTGTTCCGGCCGTTCCGCTCGACCAAGGCAGAAGGCTACGGCATAGGCGCCTACCAGACGCGCGAATTGTTGCGCATGGCGGGCGGTGATCTCGACGTGATCAGCGCCCCCGGCGCCGGCACGACCATGCGAATCATACTCCCGCTTGCGAAGGAAGGGGCCGTCTCCACGGCGGCTTAGGACCATGAAAGACACGAAACTCAGCATTCTTCTGGTCGAGGATGATGAAGGCCTCATCCGCCAATATCGCTGGGCGCTCGCCGATTGCGAGGTCACGGTCGCCAGCAATCGCGAGAATGCGATCGCCGAATTCCGCCGCGTGCGGCCGCCGGTCGTGATCCTCGATCTCGGCCTGCCGCCCGAGCCCGACACGGTGCGCGAGGGCATGATCACGCTCGAGGCGATTCTCGCCACGGCGCCCGAGACCAAGGTCATCGTCGCGACGGGCCAGGAGAATCACGAAGCGGCGCTGCGCGCGATCGCCCTCGGCGCCTACGATTTCTGTCAGAAGCCGGTCGACGCCGATCTGCTGCGCCATATGATCGAACGCGCCGCGCGGGTGGCCGATCTCGAAGGCGAGAATCGGCGGCTGCTCGAACTAGCGCCGCGGTCGCCGATCGACGGTGTCGTCGCGGCCAGCCCGCAAATGTCCCGCGCGCTGCGCACGATCGAGAAGATCGCGCCGACCGATGTCGCCGTGCTCCTGCTCGGCGAGAGCGGCACTGGCAAAGAGGTGCTGGCACAAGCGATCCATCGCCTGAGCCCGCGCGCCAAGAAGCCGTTCGTTGCGATCAATTGCGCCGCGATCCCCGAGACGCTGCTGGAAAGCGAGCTCTTCGGTCATGAGAAGGGCGCCTTCACCGGCGCGGTGAAGCAGACCATCGGCAAGATCGAGAGCGCCAATGGCGGCACGCTGTTCCTCGACGAAATCGGCGATGTCCCGCTGCCGATGCAGGTGAAGCTCCTGCGCTTCCTCCAGGATCAGGTGGTCGAGCGTATCGGCGGTCATCGCCCGATCCAGGTAGATGTGCGCATCGTCTGCGCCACCAATCAGAATCTCGACGAGTTCATGGCGAGCGGTAAGTTCCGCGAGGATCTTTATTACCGCCTCAACGAGGTGCGGATGGTGATACCGCCGCTGCGCGAGCGCGAAGGCGATCCGATCCTGCTCGCGACCTACTTCCTCAAGAAGTTCAACGGCCAGTTCGCCCGCAAGCTCAAGGGTTTCGGCTCCGACGCGCTGGCGGCGATCGCGACCCATCCCTGGCGCGGCAATGTCCGCGAGCTGGAGAACCGCGTGAAGCGCGCGGTGGTGATGGCGGACGGTCAGTCGATCTCGGCTGCCGATCTCGAGCTCGCCGCGGCCGAGCTGCCGAATGGCTCGCTCGATCTGCGCGAGGCGCGGGCCCGGGCCGAGCGCGGCGTCGTGCAGATGGCGCTCGCCCAGACCAATGGCAATCTCTCGCGCGCCTCGAAGCTCCTCGGCATCAGCCGGCCGACGCTCTACGGCCTGCTCGAAGGCCTCGGCCTCGACGTCGCGTCGTAACGATTTTGCGCCCGTAGTACCGGACAAGGATGACGATCATGATCACTCGCAACAAAGGTTGGCCGCGCGCTTTGGCGCTCTCTCTGATGCTGGCGGCCGCGCCGGTTGCGCTCTCCACCGCGTGGGCGGATGACGCCGATTCCTACCTCAAAAGCGCACAAGCGCTGATGAGCAAGGGCGACATCCGCGGTGCCTCGATCGAGCTGCGCAACGCCGCGCGTCTCGCGCCGAACAACGCCGATATCCATCTCGAACTGGCGAAGATCTATCTGATGCTCGCCAACATGCCCTCGGCCGAGGCCGAGGCGCGCACCGCGTTGCAGCGCGGCGGCAACGAAGCGAAGGTCGCGCCGGTGCTGGCCGAAGTGCTGCTGCGGTCCGGCAAATACGAGGCGCTCCTGCGCGACGTGCCGGCGGGCTCGCGTCCCGCGCCGGAAGAATCGCTGGTACGGCTCTATCGCGGCCATGCTTATTTGAGCATGCATCAGCTCGCCCAGGCCGAGCCGCTGATGCGCGACGCTGTGCGTCTCGATCCGAAGTCGGTCGGCGCCAAGCTCGGCATGGCGCGGCTGCTGCTGTCGCAAGGCAAGGCCGCCGAAGGCGAGCAGCAGATCGATCAGGCGTTGCAGATCGCGCCGCGCGACAGCCATGCCGAGATCGCCAAAGCCGATCTGCTGCGCACGCGCGCGGATGTCGACGGCTCGCTCGCTTATGTGAACGACGTGCTGAGCCGCGAGCCGCAGAACATGACGGCGCGGCTCGATCGCGTGAATCTGCTCGTCGCCAAGAACCAGCTCGATGTTGCGAGCCAGGAAATCCGCGCCATCCTCACCGACCTGCCGGACGACTTCCAGTCGAACTACCTGCAGGCGCTGATCGATGCGCGCCAGGGCAAGCTCGATCAGGCGAATGCGCGGCTGCAGAAATTCACCTCGCGCTTCGTCAATTTCCCCGCCGGCTATCTCCTTCTTGGCGACATCCAATTCGCGCAAGGCCGGTTCTCGGAAGCCGAAGACAGCCTCAGCAAATTTCTCGGCCGCGCACCGAACAACGCGATGGCGACGCGCATGGTGGCGCAGATCGCGATCCGCCAGAAAGCGCCGGCGCGCGCCGTCCAATATCTCGAGCCGCTGGTCAAGGCGTCGCCGAATGACAATGAGGCTTGGGTGTTGCTGGCGAATGCCTATCTTGCCCTCGGCAAGAGCGACAAGGCGTCGGAAGCGCTCACCCATGCCAGCGCGCAGCAATCGAACGATCCGAATTTCGAGACCGAGCTCGCCTCGACACGTTATGCCGCCGGCCAGACCGATCTCGCGATCCAGCAACTCGAGCAGGTATTCAAGCAGGCGGGCGGCCAGCAGGTCGCCGGCCCGTCGCTGATCGTCGCCGATCTCCGCGCGAAGCGCGTCGGCGAAGCGGCGGCTGCGGCCGAAGCCTATGTGAAGACCGATCCCAACAACGTGGTGGCGCAAAACCTTCTCGGCCTCACGCGCGTTGCCCAGAGCAAATTCACCGATGCGGAGCAGATTTTCTACGGCGTCTACCGCGCGCACCCGGATTTCGCGATCGCCGGCCACAACCTCGCCGAGGTCTATCTTGCCGAAGGCCGGACCGAGGATGCGACCACCGTCTATCGCGATCTTATCCAGCGTAATCCGGGCGATACGGCGAGCATGATGGCGCTCTCCAATATCGCGATGTCGCGGCACGATACCGCGGGCGCCGTCGATTGGCTGAAGAAGGCCACGGCTGCGACGCCGAAGGACCCGCTGCCGCCGCTGCGCCTCGCCAATCTCTATGCGGGGCAGAAGGATTGGAACAACGCGCTCACCGTGATGCGCGGCCTGGTCCAGCAATTCCCGAACAATCTCGATGTGCTCGATCTGATGGCGCGCATCCAGATCGCGACTGGCGACAGCGCCGGCGCGGTCGCCAATTACCGCCGCGCCACCGAGATCGGCACCAATATGGCGCTCCTGTTCGAGCGCTATGCCGCGGCGCAGGTCGCCGCCAACGACGTCAAAGGCGCCAAGCAGAGTCTGCAGCGCGCGATCCAGCTCGAACCCACCAATATCGGATTGAAGAGCGAAGAGATCGAGGTCGAATACAAGATCGGCGGGCTGCACGCGGCGCAAGCCGCGGCGAAGGCGATGCTCGGTCCGCATGACGATCCGAGCAATGCGGCACTCTGGGTCTCGGCGGCGCTGGCGCGCGAGGGCAAGCCGGCGGATGCCGCGGCGCTCCTCGCGGATGCCGAAAAAGCGCATCCCTCGCCGGCGCTGGTGATGCAGCATGCGATGATCCTCGCCGCCAATGGCGACGCGAAGAAAGGGGCTGCGCTGCTGAAGACGTGGATCGCCGGTCACCCGAACGACGCCAATGCGCGCCGCCTGGTCGCCGATCTCGATATGCAGGCGAAGGACTGGCCGGCGGCGCAAGCCGATTTCGAGAAGCTGATTGCGCAATCGCCGAACGACGTCGTCCTGCTCAACGATCTGGCCTGGGTCTATCTCCAGCAAGGCAATGTGAAAGCCCGCGCCATGGCCGATCGCGCACACGCGCTCGCGCCGCTGTCGGCCGCGGTCGAGGATACGCTTGGCTGGGTCATGGTCGCGCAAGGCGATGCCAAAGGCGGTCTGCCCTATCTCAAGGCCGCCGCCTATGCCATGCCGCAGGATCCGACCGTGCAGTTCCACCTCGCCGTCGCGCTGTCGCGCACCGGTGCGATGGGCCCGGCACGCGAGATGCTCGCGAAGCTGGCGAATGAGGGCACCAATGCCGACACCAAGGCGCAGGCGAGCCAGTATCTGCAAAGCCTCGGCCGCTAAGCCGCGTTCCCGAGCGCCGGGATTGTCCGGCTAACGTGCCGTTTATATCGTAGCACGATATAACCGCATAAATTCCGCGGCTCCCCGCCTCGGCGGGGAACGGCCGCGCCACACCCACGTTTTACCGGTGTAGCAAGAACGCTAGGCGCTGGTGAGGCGCGCGTGATCATCGCTTGCCCGGAGTGTGGAACCTTGCAGCACGCGGCGCCGCTGGCGGCGAGCGCCGCCCTGATCGGGTCGATGTGCGGCAATCATCTTGGGCATGGCGGCAGCCGAAGCAATCGCGGGCTGCCATGAGCCACGCTGGCCATGCCGATCAAGCGTCGTCGCGCACCGCGGCGATCCAGAAAAAAAGCCGCTGGCCTGGCTGGATCTGGGCAGTACCGATCGCCGCGATCGCGATCTGCGCCTGGCTCGCCGTTCGCGAGGTAAGTACCAGCGGCATCACGATCACGATGCGGTTCGACGATGCCGGCGGCATGAAGAAAAAAGACACAAAGATCGTCTACCGCGGTCTCGAAATCGGTCAGGTCACCGACATCTTTCTCGCGCATGATCTCAGCCATGTCATCGCCAAAGCCGATATCGATACGTCGGTCCGGGACGATCTCAACACCGGCACGCGCTTTTATCTGAAAGGCGGCTCGCCCAGCCTCACCGATCTTTCTTCCCTGAAATCCGTGATTTCAGGGCCGACGATCGAGATGGTGCCCGGCGTTGGCGAGTCGACACGCGAGTTTGCCGGCATCGATGGCGCGCCCCCCATGCCGCTGGCCGTGTCTGTGCCCTATCTCGTCACCTTCGACGGCGATGCCGGTGGCCTCAAAAACGGTTCGCCCGTGACCTTGCGTGGCTTCACGGTCGGTGAGGTGAAGAGCACGCAACTCGTCACCGATCCGAAGAGCGGCAAGATCACGACGCCGGCGGTGCTGCTGCTCGATCCGACGCGCTTCCATTTCTCGGGTGGGGCGCCGTCCAATGGTAACTGGCGGCCGCTGCTCGATGCGACCCTGACGAAGTTGATCGGTCAGGGGCTGCGGGCGCGGTTGAGCCAAACCCCGCCGCTCGTCGGTATGCAGCAGGTCGCGCTGGAAATGACTGCCGATTCGGGCAACGCCGATCTCGGCACAGGCAAGGAATATCCCGAAATACCGGCGGCGAGCGGCGGCGGCATCCAGAGCGTCGTCGATCAGGTCGGCAAGCTGCCGGTCGCCCAGATCGGCGACAATGTAAAAGCGATCACCGATCACATCGACAGCCTGGTATCGGGACCGCAGCTCCAGGACACAATCGATCATCTCGACCAAAGCGTCGCCGAGCTCGATCGCACGCTGAAGGCCGCGGGACCGCAAATCGGGCCGACGATCAAGAGCCTGCACGAAACCGTCGATACGTTGCGCACGACAGCGAAGGAGATCGATGCGACCGCGGCGGCGCTGAAGTCGATGAGCGGCGGCAGTCCGGCCTCGCCCAATGGCAATCTGCAGCAGGCGATGGCCGAGCTGACCCAGGCCGGGCGCGCCGTCCGCACGCTCGCCAATTATCTCGATCAGCATCCCGAGGCGCTGCTCAAGGGGCGCGGCGAATGATGATGCGATGGCTCGCCCTTGGTGTCGTTGCGTTGCTCTCGGCCTGCGGCTCGAGTCCGAAGACACAGTTCTACACACTTGACCCGGTGTCGCCGCAGGTGCCGATCCACGCGGCCGCTTCGATCCCGGTGCAGGTCGCGGCGGTGCATATTCCACCAACGCTCGACCGCCAGGAGATCGTGCGCGAAAGCGCGCCGCATCAGCTCGACGTCAGTGACCAAAACCGCTGGGGCGGCTCGCTGGATAATGTGATCCAACGCGTCCTGACCCAGGATCTAACCCAGCGCCTGCCGCCGAACAGCGTCGTGCTGCCGCAAGAGCCGGCACCGCCGCGCCATAACGCGATCGTGGTCGATATCCTGCAATTCGACGAGGATGCCAGCGGGCGGGTGATCTTCGATGGGAGCTGGTCGTTGACGGCGAGCGATTCCGACAAGCCGCTCGCGAGCCACCATCTCCGCTTGAGCGCGCGCGCCGGATCGAACAGCTATAGCGATCAGGTTGCGGCGATGAGCCATGTTCTCGGCGAGCTGAGCGATAACATCGCCGGCGAACTCGCGACAGCCAGCCGAACGCCGGCAACCAAGTCTCACGCCGGCCGGTAACCGAGCTTTTCGAGGCCGAGCGCGATATAGCGCTCGAGCCGTACGCCCATGAGATAGCCGGTTTGCGCCGGCGGCGGGATGCGCCGCGTGCGCCGCATGGCGGCCGCGAAATCAAGGCTCGGCCGCTGCGCCAGCCATATCAGCGCGATCAGCTCGCGCCGTGCCTCGGGCGATAGCGCTTCGATCGCATGCTCGAGGTGGCGCCGCTCGTCGCTCTCGAAAGCGGCGAGATCGATCGTATCCGTGATCACCAAGGGCGACGGAATCGGGGTCTGCATCTTACGCAGGCCTTTGCGGCCGATGCCGAGGTAATCGACCATCGCGCGCTCATCGCGGCTGCGCCGGCGCGAGGCTTCGGCGATGGCGAGTGCGTCGGCGATCTGAAGCGCCTGGAGCATTGCACCATCATAGGCGTGGCGCGGCGGCGATGAGAAGACTCAGCGCGTCTCGAGCAGCCGCTTGATCTCGACGGGCGTGGTGAAGCAGCCGCCGAGCTCGCCGGCGAACCAGACGAGATAGGCCTCGAGCCGTTCGAGGAATTGCTCGAGCTCTTCGTCATTGCGCACATATGCCGTCGAGCCAGGTAGCAGCGACGGGCTGTGATAGGAGAGATTGAAGAGCCGCTGGCCTTGCGCGAGAAGTTGGCGTGTCAGCCGCTTCTGCTCGGCGAGGGTGAAGCCTTCGGGCGAGAGGCAGATGCGATCGAAGATTCCGAAACGCGATGCCGCGCCTTTGATCCGCGCCGCCTCGACGAGCGGCTGATTGACCAGCGGATCGAGTCTCCGGTGATGGCGCGCGAAGAAGCCGGTGAAGCCGACCGAGAGCGGAATGCCGAGCCGCTTGCGGCCGGCGCCGAACCAGAAGGGCTCCGGCCCGATCGCGGTGAAATCCGGCCCGTGCTTGTCGCTGAGGTTGATGCGCGGCAACACGCTGGCATCGATCTCATAGCCGAGCGCCTCGAGCATTTCGAGGCTCGCCGGGCCGAGGCCGTAGCGGCCGGCGCGATAAACGGTTGGACGAATGCCGAGATTGCTTTCGATCGCCTCGGTCAGCATGCGCAGCTTTGCATGCTCGAGCTCGGCCGGCAGATTGCCGGGGAAAGAGCTGCGAACGCGGTCGCTGTCTTCGACCGCGTCATCGAAAGGCGGATTGATCCAGGGCTGAAGATGCGCGCCGATATCGGCGGCGTCGCGCGCCATGATCGCGCGCAACGGTGCGAAACCTTGTTCTTGACTGGCCACCGCGTAATCGACGACGTAGGTCGGGCGAACGCCGTAGCGCTCGAAGATGCGCTGCGCCTTTTCCTGCTGCGCCAGATTCTCGACCCCGATGTTGCGGCGGTCGAAAGGCTGCGACCAGTCGAATTCCTCTTCCGCGTCGATGATTACCTGCAGCATCGGCGGCGCATCGCGGCCGAGGGCGATCGGCTGCAAGCTCTGACCGAAGAGGTCAATCGGCGCCAGGAGCGCGTGATTGCTGACCTGCGGCTGTGGCAGAACGGTGCCGTATTTCTGCGCGGGCTGGCGCATCAAAGCGCCCTCGCGCTGAGCGTTGGCGCGGTGGCCGGTGTGGCGGCGGTGCGGCCGGAGAGGATTTCTTCGAAAAGCTGGATCTGACCGGCGGTGGTCTCGTCCCAGCTATAGCGCTCGGCGAAGCGGCGTGTGGCCTCGCGGCTCGGCAACGCGGCGAACAGCGCGTTGACGCCGGCGACGACGCCCTCGGCGCTGAGCTCGGGCATCAACACGCCCGCAGCATGATCGCAAACCAGCTCGGGCGCGCCCCAGACATTCGAAGCAACCACCGGCGAGCCGCAAGCCATCGCTTCGAGCAACACGTTCGGCCAGCCTTCGCGGCTCGACGCCAGCACCAGCGCGTCCGCGGCGGAATAGATGCGGGCAAGGGCACGATGCGGCACGCTGCCGAGGAAGCGCACGCGATCGGCGACGCCGCACGATGTGGCGAGCGTCTCGAGCGCCGTGCGCTCGGGTCCCTCGCCGGCGATCAGCAACGCATAGCCGGGCAGCTTGGCGAGGGCGGCGATGACGCGGTCATGGCCCTTGCGCTCGATGAGATGCCCGACCGAGAGCAGCGTCGGTCCGTCGAGGCCGAACTCGGCGCGCGTCTCATCGCGCACTATTGGCTGAAACATCGTGAGGTCGACGCCGTTACGCAGCGTGCGGACGCGATGCGCGGGCAGGCCTTGCGCGATCATTTCGCGGCGCAGCGCCTCGCTCACCGCGATCATGCCGGCGGCTTTCGCCCCGGCCCAGCCGATCATCTTCCGCGGCAACGCGTGTTGTGGGATCAGATTGATGTCGGTGCCGCGCGCGGTGATCGTCACCGGCTTGCCGAGCGCGCGGCCCAGCAGCGCGGCGGCGATGCCGTCGGGGTAGAAATAATGCGCATCGATGAGATCGAAATCCTGCTCGGCGTGCAAGCGGCGGAGCACCGGCAGCGCGGCGAGGAAGAGCAGCAGCGGCGCGACGCTCATGCCGAATTTCGGCAGCACCGGGTAGCGCGGGTGCTCGATGGCGATGCCGAAGCGCTCTTCATGGCGCGGCGCCTTGGCGAAGTTGGCATAGCGACCGAAGATCGGTGCGCTGCTCGGGAACCACGGCACAGGAGCAACGACGCGAGCCGACACCCGTCCGCTCGCCACGAGATGCCGCAGCCGGTTCTCGACGAAAACGCCATGCGAGGGCGCGGCGCTGTTCGGGAAAAGCGTGGTGAAAGTGAGGATGCGCGGCGCGCCGGCCCAAGCAGGGGCGGCGCCGGCCGATTGACGAGACGCGATCATGCCGCCGAGCATCCGTGAAGCTTCCCCGAAACCCGCTAACGAAGCTTTAACGACGACGGTTTTGCCCGGTAGATCGTGGGGTTAGGGCGAAGTCACCCGGTTGAGTGAGAGGCTGCGCTTGCGTTTCCTTCGTCCCATACCCGAAACTAGGGCAGGTTAGAGTGCGGGCAACGATCATCCTCGGGGGGAGCGATGGCGGATCCAACCAACCTCATTGAGATAGAGAGTGTCGGGAACATCATCGCCGCGGTGGCGGCGCTCGGCACGGCGTCGATGGGTTTCGTCGATGTGATGAAAGCGTTCAACGGCGGGCCGTCGAATTTCGGCTTTTCCAGCATCAAGCGAACGCTCCTGCCATTCTTGCCGAAGCAGGCCAATGGCGCCTTCAACGAGGCCGAACTTCTCGATGCGCTCAAATCCAATTGGATCAACGGCGTCGCCAAGGCCGACCAAAAGGCGAAGGCGAAAGCGCTTATCCATCTCGGCCTCACCGCCGGCAATGCCGCCGAGCTGGCCAAGGCGGCGGGGGTCGATGAAAAGACTCTGGCTTCGGTCGCGGACAAGGTCGCCGGGCGATCGCAACAGCCGCTCACACCGGCCGAAACCAATACGCTTGGCCAATTCGATGCGATCTTGAGCGCGGTCCTCGACGAAGCTTATGAGCGCGCCGATCAGCAGTACCGCAATGGCACGAAAATCCTGGCGATGATCGTCGCCGTGATCTTCGGCATCATCGCAAGCGGCTTGATCAATGCCGGCGGCTTCAGTCCCGGTAATTGCGTCCTCGGCCTGATCGTCGGACTCGTGTCGGTGCCGCTCGCGCCCGTCGCCAAGGACCTGGTCTCCTCGCTCCAGGCCGCGAGCGGCGCGCTGCAACTGACGCAGCGCGGAATCCGCCGGTGACCTATTTCCTCAACTTCCGCTCGGCCGGCGTCGGCGGTGCGGCGATCGATCCGTATCTGCTCGAGGGCGATGGCACGACGAATCCGCCATCGCTCAAAGCTGTTTCGTGGGCTGAGGTGCCGGGCATCTTCGCGGGCAAGAACATTCTCTTCGTGACACACGGCTTCAACGTCAATTACGCAGCCGGCACGAAGGCATTGGGCCGGCTCGGTGATCATCTCGACCTTCCGAGCCCCAATCTTTTCGTCGGCATGTTGTGGCCCGGCGATAGCTGGCTGCCGGTGGTCGACTATCCCTTCGAAGGCGATGTCGCGATCGATTGCGGCCATCGCCTGGCGCAGTTCTGCAACACTTGGGCGGCCGGTACGCAGAGTTTCTCTTTCGCCTCGCACAGCCTCGGTGCGCGCTTCGTGCTGCAGGCGATCACGTCGATCAACGGTCGCGTCGATACGGCCTGCATCGCCGCCGGCGCGATCAATTGCGACTGCTTCACCGGCGAATATGCCGCTGCTTTGGGCAGGGTCGCGACCGTATCGTTGCTTGCCTCGCATAAAGACGATGTGCTGAAAATCGCCTTCACCATCGGCGATCCCATCGCTGATCTCCTGCACGACGATCACACGCCGTTCCGCCCCGCGCTCGGCTACAACGGGCCGGTAACGCCCGCATCGGCGCAAATCCTCACGCCCTGGCAGATTGCCGATGCCTGCGATTACGGTCATGGCAATTACCTGCCGTCCGATGGCGACGACAAGTGGAAGAAAGTCGCCGATTTCATGCGCCTGACGTTCCTGCGCTTGCCCGCGCCGGTGCCGAGCTGCTGAGCCGGTCTGCTCTCTGATCCCGGCGGTCCCTGCCCATCCGGCGGATGGTGCGGGCTGCCGCCGGCTGCCATATCGACGTCATGCAGCCAGCGGAGAGCCCCATGACCGATACCCTCGACTTCCTCAGCCAATTTTCCGATCGCCTCGCCGATCTCGCCGAACAGGCAGGGGCCGGCGTGGTCGCGGTCGCCGGCGGCGGCCGCTGGCCGGTGAGCGGCATCCATTGGCGGCCGGGCGTCATCGTTACCGCCGAAGAGGCGCTCGAGCGCGATGACGGTATCGAAGTCATGACCGCCGACGGCAAGATCCATCAGGCAACGCTCGCCGGCCGCGACCCGAGCACCGACATTGCCGTGCTGCGCTTCCAGGCCGATGGCGCGGGCGTTGCGACGCTGGGCGATGCGGCGAGCCTGCGCAGCGGCAATCTCGTGCTCGCCATCGGCCGGCACGAGCGCGGCACGATCGCCGCTTCGGGCATGGTCGCGATCACGGGCGGCGCCTGGCACAGTCGGCGCGGCGGCACGATCGATCATCTTATCCGCCTCGATCTCCGCTTGGCGCCGAGCGCCGAAGGCGGCGCGCTGGTCAGCACGAAAGGCGAGGTGCTCGGCATGGCGGTGACCGGTCCACGCCGCCGCGCGCTCGCGATTCCGCGCTCGACCATCGACCGCGTCGTCGATCAGCTCCTCGCCAAAGGCCGCATCGCGCGCGGCTATCTCGGTGCCGGCCTGCGGCCGGTGGCGCAGCCGGCGGGTGTGCTGGCGATCAGCCTCGATCCCGATGGACCTGCTGTGAAAGCCGGACTGCTCGTCGGCGACATCATCACCGCCTGGAACGGCAAGCCGGTGAATCGCGTGCGCCAGGTGATGCATCTGCTGACGCCGGAATCGGTTGGGACCCAGGTGCAACTCGATCTCATCCGGGGTGGCGCGCCGGCAAAGCTCAGTCTGACCATCGGCGAAAGACCGGCGCGGTAACGCCGGTCTTGGGCCCGCGCCGCAGCGCTCCCACATAAAGATGATGTCGAACATTGCGATCTTCGCGCGCGAGAGCGTCCGCCGGGACGCTCTCGCGGCCGTTGCGCATGCGAGCGGTGTCTTCATCGATAGCGTCAGCGATGTTTCGGCCTTGCAGCGCCTGCTCGATCGGCACGCGATCGATGTCGTGCTGGCAGAAGGATTGAGCGCAGAGGATTTCGGCGCACTCGGCGATCA
>DATMZZ010000098.1:0-6136 GCA_035573175.1 Allostellaceae bacterium | reverse complement strand
CGCTCGCCTCGGGCATGCTGCTCTACGGCGCGTCGATGGTCTATGGCTTCGCCGGCACGACCAGCTTCGACACCCTCGCCCATACTTTCGCCGACGGCGGCACGGTCTCGATCGGCCTCATCATCGGCATCGTGCTGATCGCCGTGGGCCTCGCCTTCAAGGTCTCGGCGGTCCCGTTCCATATGTGGACGCCCGACGTCTACGAGGGCGCGCCGACGCCGGTAACGGCGTTCTTCTCGGTCGCGCCGAAAATCGCGGCGCTGGCGCTCTTCGTGCGTGTGATGGTCGGGCCATTCGGCGGCCTTGTCGCCGAATGGCGCCAGGTGATCTGGTTCATCTCCGTCGCCTCGATGCTCTTGGGCGCCTTTGCCGCGATCAATCAGAGCAACATCAAGCGGCTGATGGCCTATAGCTCGATCGGGCATGTCGGTTATGCGCTCATCGGCCTCGCCGCGGGCAGCGCTGCGGGCGTGCGCGGCATTCTCGTTTATCTTGCAATCTATCTTTTCATGAACGTCGGGGCTTTCGGCGTGATCGTCTGCATGCGGCGCGATGGCAAGCAGGTCGAGGGCATCAACGATCTTGCCGGCCTGTCGCGCACGCATCCTGCGCTGGCCTTGGCGCTCGGCATCTTCATGTTCTCTCTCGCCGGTATCCCGCCACTCGCCGGCTTCTTCGCCAAGCTCTATGTCTTCGTCGCCGCCATCGACGCGCATCTCTACGTGCTCGCCGTGATCGGCGTGGTGACCAGCGTGGTCGGCGCCTTCTATTATCTTCGCATCGTCAAGCTGATGTATTTTGACGAGCCGGCCGAGGCCTTCGACCGGCCGATCGGCCGCGAGATGCAGGCCGTGCTGGTGATCTCGGCGCTGGTGATCTTCTTCTTCTTCGCCTGGCCGGGCCTTCTGGTCGACGGCGCTGATGCGGTCGCCGCCGCGCTCTTCACCGGATGAGCCGAGCATTTTCCGGCGAAGTGGAAACCGGTTCGCCGCAGAAAATGCGATCAAACCAAAATTCGGTTTCCCTGCCGTCTTTCTACCGTCTCGTCAGCCACGAGCGTATTGCCAGTACCAGCGACGAAGCCAAGCGCCTCGCCGCCGAGGGTGCGCCCGCCGGCACACTGGTCTGGGCGCGCGTGCAAACGGGGGGGCGCGGCCGCCAGGGCAGAGTCTGGATCTCGCCCGCCGGCAATTTCTACGCCTCCCTGATCCTTCGACCGGCTGTGCGCGTGGTGACCGCCGCGCAGCTCGGCTTTGTCGCCGCGCTGGCCGTTGCCGATGCCTGTCTTGCCCTCGCGCCCGACGCCGCCATCAGCCTCAAATGGCCGAATGACGTGCTGCTCGCCAGGCGCAAGCTCGCCGGGCTGCTGCTTGAATCGCAGAGCCGCAGCGATGGTACGCTCGATTGGCTGGTGCTCGGTATCGGTATCAACCTCGCGACCTATCCGGTTGAGGTCGAGTATCCGGCCACGGCGCTGGCTGCGACCGGCGCCGATGCGGATGCCGAGGCGATGCTCGGCACGCTCGCGGTTTCTTTTCTCGCCTGGTATGAGCGCTGGCGCGACGGCGCCGGCTTTGCCACCATCCGTGCGGAATGGCTGGCGCGGGCGCAGGGTTTGAACCAGCCGATCCGGGTACGCCTGCCCGGCGAGACGCGCGAGGGTGTGTTCGCCGGGCTCGATATCGACGGCGCGCTGCTGCTCGATACCGGGACCGGCCGCCAGCGCATCGCCGCGGGCGAGGTTTTTCCCGCGATCGACGCTTGAGGAGCGACCATGCTGCTTGCGATCAACGCCAACAACACCAACACGGTGTTCGCGCTCTGGGACGGCGACCGGCTGTACGGCGCATGGCGCATCGCGACCGAGGCAAAGCGCACCGCCGACGAATATGTCGTGTGGCTTGATCATCTCTTGAGTCTCGGCGGGTTAACGCGGGGCCGGATCGACGGGACGATCATCGCCAGCGTCGTGCCGGACGCGAATTTCAACCTTGTCAAATTCTGCACCGATTACTGTGCCTCGACGCCGCTGATGGTAGGCGAGGGCGGTGTGGAGCTCGGCATGAAGGCGCTGGTCGACCGGCCCGACGAAGTCGGTGCCGACCGGCTCATCAACACGATCGCGGCGCATGACCGCTATCCCGGCGCATCGATCATTCTCGATTTCGGCACGGCGACGACCTTCGATGTCGTCGACGATGCCGGCAATTACCGCGGCGGCGTCATCGCGCCCGGCATCAACCTCTCGCTGCAGGCGCTGGAGCAGGCGGCGGCCAAGCTGCCAAGCGTCGCGATCCGCGCCACCGCGAAGGTGATCGGCACCAACACCGTCGCCTGCATGCAATCGGGCATCTACTGGGGCTATGTCGGGCTGATCGAAGGCATCGTCACGCGCATCACCAAGGAATACGGCGCGCCGATGCGGGTGATCGCGACCGGCGGCCTCGCGCCGGTGTTCGAACACGCCAGCCCGCTGATCGAGCGGATCGATGGCACGCTGAACCTTTGGGGGCTGCGGCTGGTTTACGAACGAAACCGGCCGAAGACGATCTCCGTGTGAGCATGAGCGACAACGACATCAATCGCGACACGATTAATCGCCCTGGCGAGCTGGTCTTCCTGGCGCTCGGCGGCGTCGGCGAAATCGGCATGAATATGAGCCTCTACGGCTATCACGGCCGATGGCTGATGATTGATTGCGGCATCAGCTTCGCCGACGATACCGTGCCGGGCATCGACGTGATCATGGCCGATCCGCAATTCATCGCCGATCGCGCCGACCAGCTCGACGGTCTCGTCTGCACCCATGCGCACGAAGACCATATCGGCGCGGTCGCCTATCTCTGGAAACGCTTCCGCTGTCCGGTCTATGCGACGCCGTTCACCGCCGCCGTGCTGCGCGCCAAGCTCACGGAAGCCGGCATCGAGCATGACGTGCCGCTGCACGAAGTGCCGATGTCGGGCCGCTTCTCGGTCGGGCAATTCGATCTCGAGCTGATCACGCTGACGCATTCGATCCCGGAGCCGAACGCGGTCGTCCTGCGCACGCCGTTCGGCATCGTGCTGCATACCGGCGATTGGAAATTCGATGCCGATCCGGTGGTCGGCTCGACTGCCGATGAAGTGGCATTGAAGCGCCTGGGCGAAGAAGGCGTACTAGCGATGGTCTGCGATTCGACCAACGCGCTGCGCCCCGGCGAGGCGGGCTCCGAGGCCGATGTGCGCAAGGCGCTGATCGAGGTGGTCGCCCAGCAAAAGCAGCGCGTCGCCGTCGCCTGCTTTGCCTCGAATGTTGCGCGGCTTGCCTCGATCGCCGCGGCGGCGGCGGCGAATGATCGCCACGCCGCGCTAGTCGGGCGCTCGCTCTGGCGCATGGATCACGCGGCGCGCGAGACCGGCTATCTCGAGAATGTCGTGCCGTTCCTGACCGACGAGGAAGCGGCCTATCTGCCGCGCGACAAGGTCGTGCTGATCTGCACCGGCAGCCAGGGCGAGCCGCGCGCCGCACTGTGGCGCATTGCCGAGGACGAGCATCCCGAGATCGTGCTCGAGCCGGGCGACACGGTAGTTTTCTCCTCGCGCGTCATTCCCGGCAATGAGCGCGCCATCGGCCGCTTGCAGAACAAGCTCGCGCATATGGGCGTCGGGATCATTTCCGAGCACGATCATTTCGTCCATGTCTCGGGCCATCCGGCGCAGGACGAGCTCGCGCGCATGTATGCGCTGGTGAAGCCGGTGATCGCGCTGCCGGTGCATGGCGAGGCGCGGCATCTGATGGCGCATGCCAACCTTGCCGAAGAGCAGGGCGCCAAGCACGCACTCGTCACCCATAACGGGCAGATGGTGAAGCTCGCGCCCGGCGCGCCCGGCGTGATCGGCGAAGTACCGACCGGCCGGTTGGTGGTCGACGGCAAATCGCTACTGCCGCTCGGCGGCGAGGCGCTCAAGAGCCGCCAGCGCATGGTGTGGAACGGTACAGCCGTGGCGACAGTCGTCGTCGACCGCAACGGCAAGCTCAAAGCGCCGCCGCAAGTGACAGTGCAAGGTCTCGCCGAGGACGCAGCGGCCGCGGCGGAAGAATTACGCGAACATGTCGAGGAAGCGATCGAGGATCTATCGCTCAACGACCGCCGCGACGATGAGGCCGTGCGCGAGGCGGTACGGGTCGCGATCCGCCGCGCGCTCAAGGCCTGGCACGGCAAGCGCCCGGTCACCGATGTGCATGTGGTGCGGATTTAGCGGCCTCTTAACCCGGTCTCGTTCCTTCCATCGTCATTGCGAGCGAAGCGAAGCAATCCAGTGGTTAGTCAGACTGGATTGCTTCGCCTTTCAGGCTCGCAATGACGTTATTTGGCGATCCGGGGATCTCCGGCTACAATCATCCCCATCATGTTCACGCTTCCGAGGATGATTCGACTTAGCTGACCGGATCTTACGAGGGCCGGTGCCGTGCTGTCGTCATCTTTTCTCCTCGGAGTGTTCCATGTCTACGCAAGATCGCGTCGGCGGCTCGGCCGCCGCTTCTTCTCCTGTCTCTCATGACGATTTGATCCGCGACCAGTTCAGCCGCCAGGCCGGAGGGTTCGCGCGTGCGCCCGAATTGCACGGCGATGCACAATTGAAGCCGCTGATCGATGCGGCGCGGCCGCTTCCGCATGAGGCGATGATCGATCTCGCCTGTGGGCCGGGGACGGTCGTGGCGGCATTTGCACCGCTCGTTCGGCGGGCGGTCGGTGTTGATGCGACCGAGGCGATGCTCGACGAGGCACGTCGCCTCGCGGGTCAACGGCAGCTCGATAATGTCGAGTGGCGTACAGCAAGCGCGTATGCCTTGCCGTTCCCCGATCGCTCTTTCGATATCGTAACCTGCCGCTTCGCCTTTCATCATTTGCAGGAACCGGCTCGTGCTTTCGCCGAGATGATGCGGGTCTGTCGCGGCGGCGGGCGCGTCGTGCTTTGCGATGGGATCGCGCCGGCCGATCCCGAAAAGGCGGCGGCCTTCAACGCGACGGAGCGTTTCCGCGATCCGTCGACGGCGGCTTTTCTGCCGCTCGCTGCTTTGCTCGATCTCTTCGCGCAGGCGGGCCTGTCCGCGCCGACTGTCGAGCCGTTCCAGGTCGCCTACGCGATCGAAGAACTGGTCGCGACATCGTTCCCGGTCAATGACGATCGCGTCACGCTGCGGTGCATGATCGAGGACCTGGTGGCGACCGATACACTTGAGGTCGGCACGAAACCAGGCGGGACGCGCTTCATCTTCCCCGTGGCCGTGCTCTCCGCGACCAAGCCGCCGCACGCATAGCGCTCCCGCCTCCCGTGCATTGGTCGGGGGAGGGTGCTCTCGCTAGGGTTCTGGCGTGGCTGAAGAGATACAGCGATCGGGCGATCAGGAGCGTACCGCCGCGCCGAAAGGGCGCGGCTATATCCTGACTGCCTGCATGTTCGCGCAATTCATGGCGGCGGTGGAAGCGACCATCGTCGGCACGGCGATGCCGACAATCGTCGCCGATCTCGGCGGCTTCCATCTCTTCTCCTGGGTCTTCGCGTCGTATCTCCTCGCGCAGGCGGCCTCGACGCCGATCTATGGCCGGCTTGCCGATGTCTATGGCCGCAAGCGCGTCTTCATTTTCGGCGCGTCGGTATTCTTGGCCGCTTCGACGGCCTGCGGCTTCGCCTGGGGGATGGTGCCGCTGATCTTGCTGCGCACCATCCAGGGCTTCGGCTCGGGCGCGATCCAGCCGATCGCCTGGACCATCCTCGGCGATGTCTATCCGCCGAAAGAGCGCGCGATGGTGCAGGGCTATCTCTCGGCGGTGTTCGGCACTTCGGCGATTATCGGGCCGCTGCTCGGCGGCTTCATCGTCGAGCAGCTTTCCTGGCCGCTGGTGTTCTGGATCAACATCCCGGTCAGCATCGCGGCCATGATCATGCTCGCGGTGTTCTTGAAAGAGCGCATCGCGCCGCAGCGTCACGATGTCGATTATCTCGGCGCGGCGCTGCTGATGATCGGCGTCGGCGCGCTGATGGTCGTGCTGATCCAGGCGCGCAATCTCGAGCCCGGCGTCTTTCTGGCGCTCGTCGCCCTCGCGATCTTCGCGCTGGCGGGGCTCGCCTGGCAGGAGGCGCGCATCCGCGA
>DATMZZ010000097.1:0-9123 GCA_035573175.1 Allostellaceae bacterium | reverse complement strand
CGAGCTGCGCTTCGAGTTCATCCAGAAGAACGCGAAATTCGCCCGCGACCTCGACGTGTGAGGAGCGCTTCGCGCTTGCCATAATCGTGCGAGTGCGAGACTATCCTTCGCAGCGGTGTGACCAACAACACCGACTTAGGGAGGACTGGATGCGCATTTCGCGTGGGAAAATTGTCGCCGCGACGGTCGCGGTCTTGAGCATGATCGCGGTCGCGGCGCCCGCATCGGCGCTGGAGAAGCTGCGCACCGGCAAGGCGATCGCCCTGCCCTTCGACTTCACGCCGCTCGATATCGGCATGGCGAAAGGCTTCTTCCAAAAGCACGGGATCGATATCCAGATCGTCGACTTCGCCGGCGCCGCGAAACAGCAGCAGGCGCTGCTCGCCGATGCGGTCGATATCGGCCTCGGCGGCGGGCCGGAAATGTCGACCGTCGCCAAGGGGACGCCGGTCGTCGGTGTCGCGGCCTATGCCGGCCGGCCCGACGGGCTGGTTCTGGTCGCTGCCGCGAACGGGCCGGTGAAGACGGTGGCCGACCTCAAAGGCCGCAAAGTCAGCGTCTCGAGCGTCGGCTCCCTTACCGAATGGACGACGCGCGAGCTGTCGCGCCATGAAGGCTGGGGACCCGACGGCATCAACGTCGTCTTCCTGGGCAACATCGCCGGCCAAATTGCCGCGCTCAAGACACAGCAAATCGATGCGATGACGAACGATGTTGCAACCGCGGCGCGGATGGAGCGCGACGGGATCGGCCATACCGTGGTGAATTTCGGCACGATCATCCCGGATTTCATCGTCCACATCATCTACGCGACGAAAAAGGTGACCGAGGAGCGGCCGGAGGCGGTGCGTGGCTTCCTCGCCGGCTGGTTCGAGACCATCGCCTGGATGAAGGCCAATAAGGACGAGACGGTGAAGCTGGTCGCGCCCATCATGCACCAGCCGCCCGAGATCGCGGCCAAGGCTTATGATGCGGTGATGCCGGTCTTTTCCGACACCGGGCGGTTCGAGCCCAAGGCCGTTGCGGTGTTAAGTCGCTCTTTCGTGCAGATGAATCTGCTTCCGACGGAGCCCGATATGAGCAAGCTTTACACTGAGCAATTCTTGCCAAAGGCGCCCTAGTGGCGGCCGTCAAAAGAATGGACGACCATGACCCTCCTAGACTCGAAGCAAGGCAATTCCCATGACCCGCGGCGCAAAATGGAGCAGAACGTGAATCGGGGCGATGCGATTATCAAAGTCGAAGGCGTCAGCCAGGCCTTCGGCGCTGAGGGGGATCCGCGGCGTGTTGTTGCGTTGGAAAGCGCCACGCTCGACATTGCGCGCGGCGAGCTGTTGAGTCTGATCGGCCCGTCGGGCTGTGGCAAGAGTACGCTGCTCAATATCATCGGCGGCCTGACGACGCCCTCGACCGGGCGCGTCACCATCGACGGCCAACTGGTGAAAGGCCCTTCGCCGCAGAAGGTCGCCTATGTCTTCCAGGAGAACACGCTGTTCCCCTGGCGCACGGTGATCGACAATGTGAAGCTCGGCATGGCGTTCCAGGGCGTCGCCAAGGGTGAGCGCGAAGCGCGCGCCCGGCACTCGCTGGAGACCGTCGGCCTCGCCGATTTCGCCAATCACTACCCGGCGCAGCTCTCGGGCGGCATGAAGCAGCGCGTGCAGCTTGCCCGCGCCCTCGGCCTGCAAACCGAAGTACTGCTGATGGACGAACCCTTCGCCGCGCTCGACGAGCAGACGCGCATGGTGCTGGGCGAGGATCTCTCGGTCCTACTGGCGCGCACCGGCAAGACCATCATCTTCGTGACACACAGCCTGGTCGAGGCGGTGTTCCTCGCCGATCGCGTCGCGGTGCTCACGGCGCGGCCGGGCAAGATCAAGAAGATCATCCATGTCGAGGAGCCGCATCCGCGCAAGAGCGAGTTCATGACCTCCGACAAGCTCGGCGATCTCCGCAACGAGCTCTACGAGCTGCTGCATGACGAGATTCGCAAGACCATGACCCACCAGCCGGCCGAGGCAAACGCATGAGACCGCAACTCGGTATCAGCCAAAGGCTGATCCAGCTCGGCGTGCTGATCCTCATTCTCGGCGCGTGGTATATCGGCACGCTGCCGGGCCACATCAATCCGCTGCTGCTGCCGCCGCCGGGTCCGGTGTTCAAGGATTTCTGGCAGCTGCTCACCAATAGCAGCATCTGGCCCGATCTCTGGGTGACGGTGCATGAATGGATCGTCGCGGTGCTGATCGCCGCGGTCGCGGGCTGCTGCCTCGGCTATGTCATCAGCCGCTCGGCCTATGCCGTGCGCGTCTTCGATCCGTTGCTCGCCGGCATCTATTCGATCCCGGCGATTCTGCTCTACCCGCTGTACCTCCTGTTCTTCGGCCTCGGCTCGGGCTCGAAGATCGCGATCGGCACGACGATCGCCTTCTTCCCGGTGGTGCTCAACACCATCGCCGGCCTTGCCAATGTCGATAAGGCCTATATCCGTGCGGCGCAGTCGATGGGCGCCAACGACTTCCAGCTCTTCTGGTCGGTGATGCTGCCCGCGGCCTTCCCGGTCGTGCTGACCGGTCTGCGGCTCGGCTGCATCATCGCTTTCCTCGCGATCCTCGGCGGTGAGACCATCTCCTCGCTCGCCGGGCTCGGTCATCGCATCGTCTCGCTCGCCGAGAACATGGAATCTGCGCAGATGTTCGCGAATATCGTCTTCGCGGTGCTGATGGCCTTCATCATCAATGGCCTCGTCTCCTTCGCGGAGGCGCGCGGCCGAAGGGGCTTCCAATGACAGCCGCCACGATCACCAGCATTCCGCAATCGCGCCGCGGACCGATCATGTCGCCGGGCTGGGCCCGGCTGCTCGCGATCTTCTTCCTGCTGGCCCTCTGGGAGATCGGCGCGCGGCTTTATGCCGATCCGCTCTTCCTCTGCCCGCCCTCGCAAGCCGTCGGCGCGCTGCAGCACATCCTCGCCGATCCGAAGATCCGCAACGCGATCGAGGTGACGATCTTCGAGGTTGCGACCGCCTTCGCCATGGCGGTGTCGATGGGTCTTGCGATCGGCCTCGCCGTCGGTCTGCATGGCTTCACCAAGCAGTCGATCCTGCCGGTGATCCTGATGCTCTATGCGACGCCGCAAGCGACCATCCTGCCGCTTTTCGTGCTGATCTTCGGCATCGGCCCGGCCGCCAAGATCGCCTTCGGCGTCAGCCACGGCGTTTTCCCGGTCATCGTGACCACGGTCGCGGGCGTGCAGAACCTAAGGCCGCAATTGCTGCGCGCCGCGCATTCGATGGGCGCCAATCGCTGGCAGGTCTTCACCTCGATCATCTTCCCGCACATGATCCCGAGCTTCTTCACCGGCATGCGGCTCGGCATGACGGCGGTGCTGCTCGGCGTGCTGCTGGCCGAGCTCTACGTCTCGACCGCGGGCATCGGCTTTTACACGCGCCTCTTCGCCGAAAGCTTCTCGCCGCCCGATCTTTTCGCGCTGATCTCGGTGCTGGCGGCGATCGCGGTGACGCTCAACGAGCTCTGCCGCATCGCCGAGCGGCATTTCCGCCGCTGGAACGAAGGCTAGGCGCCATGGCGGGCGGCACGCGTTTTCGAACGCTGGCCGCCCCTATCCTCGCGCTTGGCGCCCTGGCGCTCGCCGCGGCATCTCCGGTTCACGCCGATCCGGTCAAGCTACGCGTCGGTAATTCCACCGCGCAGGCTTTTTCCTTCATTCCGGTCGAGGTCGGCCTGCGTGAAGGCATCTTCGCGAAAAACGGCGTTGCCGTCGAAAGCATCGTCTTCGGCGGCAGCGGCAAGCAGCATCAGGCCATGGCCGCGGGCGCGATCCAATCCTTCAAGGATGGCGCGCCCGACATGTCGAAGCACGACACCGAGGCCTATCTCCCAAAAGAATGATTGTGCGGAGGAGAACATGAAGCGGATCATCGGGCTGCTGCTCGTCGCGGCTGGCGCTCTGATGGCGGTGCGTGCCGATGCCGAAACGCTGCGCGTGGGCACGCCCGCGGGCGCCAATTTCACCTTCCTGCCGGCCCGGATCGGCGCCGATCGCGGTGTCTTCAAGGCCGAAGGCCTCGACGTCGAGGTGACCGATTTCGGCGGCGGCGCCAAGCTGCAACAGGCCATGGTCTCGGGCGCGATCGATATGAGTGTCTCGGCCGGCACCGACCTCGCCTTTACGGCGAAAGGCTCACCCGATATCGCCGTCGCCGCCATGGGCAGCCGGCCGACGCTCGGTATCGTCGTTGCCTATGATTCGCCGCTCAAGAAGGTCGACGATCTCAAAGGCAAGAAAGTCGGCGTCACCACGGCTGGTTCGCTGACCGAATGGCTGATGAAGCGGCTGATCGCGCAGCAGGGCTGGCCGAAGGATTCGGTGACGCTCGTGCCGGTCGGCAGCGGTCTGCAAAACCAGGCAGCGCTGCTCACCACCGGGCAGATCGACGGCGTCGTCGCGCCGCCGGCTTTCGGTGTGCAGCTCGAGCTCGCCAAGAAGGCGCGCATCCTCTTGAACGGCTTCAACATCGGCAAGGATTTTCTCGGCGAGGCGATCTACGCCTCGAACAAGCTGGTTCAGAGCAATCCCGACGCGATCCGGGGCTTCCTCAAAGCGTGGTTCGCGAACATCGCGTGGATGCGCGCGCATAAAGCGGAGACGATCGAACTCGTGCGCAAATACACGCATTACGAGCCCGAGGTCGAAAGCAAGGAATACGATCTGGTGATGCCGATCTTCTCGCCAGACGGCAAATTCCACCCGGCCGCGATCCAGACGCTTGCCGAATCCTTCGTCGAAATGGGCACCTTCGATCATCCGCCCGATCTGACGAAATTCTATACCGAAGCCTATCTGCCCCAGTGACTCTGCCCAGGTGACAGGAACACACGCCGCATGACGAATATCGAGCGTTTCGCCCAAGCCATTCTGACCCCGCCGCAAGGCGCCGGCACGAAGCTGGCGCTGCATCTTCTCGACACGCTGGGCGCCTGGTATGGCGGATCGCGAACCGAAGATTCGCTGCTCGCCGCGAAACTGGCGGCGCCACAGCCCGGCTTCGCGGCGGCGAGTGATAACATCCTCGACCATATCGCGCAGCGCGTCGCCATCGTGCGCAATACGGAGATCGACGATATCCATATGCAGAGCTGCACCACCATCGGCTCGGTGGTCGTGCCGGTGGCGGTGACGGTCGCACAGGCGCTCGGCAAGCCCGATGCGTCGCGCTTCGCGCAAGCCATCGCTTCCGGCTATGAGGCGATGGCGCGGCTCGGCCTCGCGATCTCCGGCGCGACCATTCTTTATCGCGGCATCTGGCCGACCTTCTTCTCGGGGCCGGTCGGCGCCGCCGCGACGGCTGCGCCGCTCTTGGGCCTCAGCGCGGAGCAAACCGCGGATGCCATCGGCATCGCGCTTTCGCTGACCAGCGGCGCCGCCGGCGGCGGCAATGCGCGTTTCGTGCTGCTCGGCCAGGCGACACGCTGCGGCGTTTGGGCGGCACTCGCGGCGGCGAAAGGCTATCGCGGCGATCGCGCGCTGCTCGATGGCGATTGGCTGCAGCGCAGCCACGGCATCGCTTTCGATGCCGGACCGCTCACCGCGCCGCTCGCGGGCGAGGGCGCGATCGCGACGATCAGCTACAAGCCGTTCTGCGCGGCGAAACAGAACACCGCCGCGATCGACGGCTTCCGCCAGCTTCTCGCGCGGAACGAGGCCGATGCGATGGAATCAGTGCGCGTCACCGTGCCGCCGGCTTATGCCGCGATGATCAGCCAGCGCCATACCAAGGGCCGGGTCGAGCGCATCATCAACACCACCTATCAATTCGCGCTCGCCGCTTATCGCCCCGACCTCATCGACGATGTGGTGCGGCCCGATCTGTCGCAGGACGCGAAGATCGCCGCCTTCATGCCGAAGGTCGAAATCGCGCCAGATCCCGCGCTCGCCTCCTATTTCCCTGCCGTCTATCCGGCGCGCGTCGAGGCGAAGCTGAAGAATGGCGAGACCCAATCGGTGCTCGTCACCGATGCGCCGGGCGATCCGGCGCGGCCGCTGAGCGACGGCGATCTGCTGGCGAAATTCCATCGTCTCACCGACCCGGTGATCGGTGCTGGCGGGGCGGAAAGTCTCGCGAAAGCCGCGCTCGGCGCGCTCAGCGACGATGCTTCGCTCGCGACGCTGCTCGCGGCGGTCGAGAAGACGAAAGCGCTGGGGTAACCGCGGCCCTCTTTCAACGTCATTGCTAGCAAAGCGAAGCGAAGCAATCCGGTTGTTGAACCAGACTGGATTGCTTCGTCGCGCGATGCGCTCCTCGCAATGACGTGTCTATAGCGAGCGAGCCCTAAATCCGCACCACGACCTTGCCGAAGTGCTTGCCGGTCGCGAAGTCCCTATAGGCGGCGACCGCGTCGTCGATGGGAAAGACCTTGTCGACGGCGGGTTTCAGCTTCGCCGCCGTGATAGCGCGGTTCATCGCCTCGAACATGGCGCGGCTGCCGATATTGATGCCGGTGACGCGCAAACCTTTCCGCAGTACCAGGCCGCGGTCGAGATCGCCGGCGACGCCGGCGCGCGCGCCGATGATGGCCGCGTGGCCGCCGACCCGCAGCGCTTCGAGCGCGAATTTCGATGTCTCACCGCCGATAACGTCGAGCGTCGCATCGGCGCCGCGGCCTTGAGTCATCTCGCGTACCGTCTCGGCCCATTTCGGATTCTTGGCGTAATTGACCGTGCCGGTCGCGCCGAGTGCCTTGGCGCGCTCGAGCTTTTCATCGCTCGACGAGGTGATGATCGCGTTGGCGCCCGCGGCGCGCGCGAGTTGCATGCCGAAGACCGAGACGCCGCCGGTGCCGAGCAGCAGCGCCGTGTCGCCGGCGCGCAGATTGGTCGCTTCGAAGAGGCCGTGCCACGCGGTTAGTGCGGCGCAGGGCAGGGTCGCGGCTTCTTCGTAGGATAAGTGCTCGGGGAATTTGGTGACGCCTTCGCCTTCGAGCACGACATATTCGCTGAGCACGCCTTCGGCGGTGCCGCCCAAAGCCGCGTCCTGGGCTTCGGCAAAGACCGGACCGGTGATCCAAGTCTGGAAAAACGTGCTGCACACGCGGTCGCCGAGCTTCACGCGCTTCACCTCGGCGCCGCATTCGACGATCTCGCCGGCGCCGTCGGAGAGCGGAATGCGCGGCAGAGAAACGCCACGCACATAGCCGCCTTTGAGGATCATCATGTCGCGCCAATTGAAAGAAGCGGCATGCATGCGCACCAGCACCTGGCGCGGTCCGGGCTTGGGTGTCGGCCGCTCGGCCACACGCAAGCCCTCAAAGCCGGTCGTCGCGACGATCTCGACGCATTTCATCGCTGCTCTCCCTTTGGTCGATTCTCAGGCCGGCTTTCCGGCCGCTGATTATTCGCTGGCGCCGCGCACGCGATCGGCAAGGCTCAGCGGATCCTGATGCATCGTATCGGCGCGCCAGGCGACATGGCCGTCCGGCCGCACCAGCACCAGCTTGCGCTGATAAGCTTGGGCGATCGCGGGATCGGTGATGGTCGCGACGCTGATCGGCACCTGCCGCTCGCGGAAAGCGCGCTCGATCGGCGCGCCGTCCGGTGCATCGGCGCCGAAGCGCAGCAGCACGAAGCCGCGGCCAAAGAGGTCGAGGACCGATTGGCCCTCCTTCATCCAGGCATGCGGCGCGCGCGAGCCGGGCCGCGCGGTCGGGACATAGCGCGTCGGATCGTCGGGCGTCGCGGTGCTGTCATCCGTGCAAACGATCGGCGAATTGTCGTAGCGATAACCGAGCGCGATGCCGTCGGTCAGCACCATCGCCACCTGCGACTCAAGAATCTGCGCTTTCATCTTCGCGCGTGCTTCGGCGCCGGCCGGCGTATCCTTGCGGATCTCGGGATGGGTCGGCCGATCGCGATTGTCGGAATAGCCGAGCCAGGCCTGGTTGATGTTGCGCAGCCCGATCGGCCGGCGCTCGACCTCATAGCTGTCGAGCAGATGCGCGCCGGCCCAGCCCTCAACGGTCGCGGCGATCTTCCAGCCGATATTGTCCATATCGCCCATGCCGGTGTTCAGACCGAAGCCGCCGGAGGGATGGTTCTGATGCGCGGCGTCGCCGACGAGGAACACGCGGCCGATGCGGTAGCGGTCGGCGACGACATCGCTCGCGCTCCAGCGCAGCACCGAGATGATCTCGCGCGGAACCTCGGGACCGGCGATATCGTCGAACAGCGCGTTGACGTCGACGGCCTCAGGATTGTCGTAAAGCTCCTTGCCCGTCAGGCCGTAGCGATAGAGCTCCTTGCCGTCGATCATGACCAGATTGCGCCAATTGCCCTTCTCGTCGATGAAGAAGGTCAGCGCCGCCTTGCCCTTGTCGTGATGCTTCCAGAGCTCGGGCAGGCGCATGAAGGCGCTCAGATGATACTCGGTCTCGCCGGTGCCGCCAGCCCCGGTCATCTCGATGCCGAACTGACGGCGGATGCGGCTATGGCTGCCACTGCAATCGGCGACATATTGCGCGCTGATCGTCACTTCCTCGTTGGTCGCCTGATCGCGCGCGGTGACGATGACATGCTCGCCTTCCTCGCGCAGCGCTTCGAACGCGCAGCGATAGCGCAGCGTGACCGAGGGCAGCGACTTCACGTAGTCGAGCAGGATCGGATCGAACCAGAGCTGGTTGCAGCGCTGCGGCCGCTCCGGGCTGATCGGCGAGGGCGCCGTGCCGCCATGGCTCGGCCGCTCGATGCGCGCGATCTCGAAGCCGTGGAAGCCGGTGACGTAGAGCGCGGTATGCGGAAAATCCGGCGGCGTGCCGTCGCGCCGAACGCGATCGGCGAGGCCGTGGCGGCGCAGGATCTCCATCGTCCGCGCGTTGATCGCGGTCGCGCGCGGGTGATAGACGATGCCGTCGCTGCGCTCGATGACGAGAGTCTCGATCCCGCGCGTGCCGAGATCGGCCGCGAGGGCGAGACCGATGGGCCCGGCGCCGACGATCAGGACCGGGATGTGCTCGGCCTTGGTCGCCATGACACCCTACATTCGTGAAAAAACGCGTTACGCGCTGGCGCCGGTGCTTTCCTCGAGCAGGTCGAGGCGGCGCAGCATCT
>DATMZZ010000096.1:0-3020 GCA_035573175.1 Allostellaceae bacterium | reverse complement strand
ATCGCGGCATGCTTCAGCCCGGTGAAGCGCACCTCTTCTGCCTTGACGCCCGGCGCCAAGCGATAGCGGAAGCTCGCCTGGCCGCCGGGATGGGGCCGGAACTCTTCGTCGGTTTTTTCGAGAGAGGGATTCTCGGTGATGATCGGCGCAAACCACGCCATCCACGGCCGCCCGACCTCGCCATCGGGAATACGCGGCAGATGCGCGCCGAGCAGGCGGCTCGTCGTCGTGAACACTTCTTCGGCGCTCGTCATCGGCACACCGCCGACGAGATGAAGCTGAGAGCCCGGCATCGTCCCTCCCCAACACAGCAACGCAACGCATTCTAGCAAGCGCGCGCGCCCTGCATATTGTCCATGCCTATTGATAGATCACGAAGGCCGCCTTCGATGGAGATGTCATCTGCAAGCGTGTGGATACACTCACTCTCGCGCTTTAACGGCGCGGCTTTGTGCGCTTCTCGCCGGGCGGCTCGGGCCAGAGATAGACGACCAGGCAGGCGATGCAGATGCCCAGCCCCAGCAGCGGAACGCGCAGCGCTACCAGCGCCGCGATCGCGAAGAGGCAGAGCGTCGCGAGCGAGCGCCAGCGTATGATGCGGCGCATACGCGCCGTGATCACCTGCCCCGGCGCGCGGTCGATAAGCTCCCAGATCAGGCAGATATAAGTCGCGTTCACCAGGAAGAACACCGCCGCATAGAAGGCGACTGGCTGCGGCGCCAGTCGGCTCACCGCCATCCACGCGGTCGAGAGCGGCAGCAGCGACATGGAAAAGAGATGCGCGAAGTTGAACCACAACAGCCGCGGCGTCGCCTCCGCGGCATAGCGCAGAAGATAATGGTGATTGGCCCAGACGATGGCGATGAAGACATAGCTTACCGCATAGCTGAGCCAGGTCGGCCAGAGCGCCAGCAGCGCCGCGAAATTCGCCTCCTCCGGCGGCCGCAACTCCAGCACCAGCACGGTGATCAGCACGGCGAACACGCCGTCGGAGAAAGTGCTGAGCCGCTCCGGCGTCGCCTTGCGCAGCATGGTCATGCCGGCGCCCGCGGCAAGTGGAGCCGTTCCGCGATCGCGGCGGCGGCGCGCGCGGGATCGATGCTCAGGGTGTCGATCGTCAGTGCCGGCGCCGGCATGGCGCGTTCGCAAGCGACGCAATCCTCGCGGATCTGGCGCAGCAATTCGACCGAACGCAGCTTCCCGAAGGCTTCGCGGCTCGGCAGCGCGAGCCGTCGCTCTTGCTCCGCCGCCGCGACCGTGAGCTGCACGAAATGCACCTCGCCGCCGGCGCGCTCGATGAGTTGCTGCACGCGCTCCGGAAAGCCCACCGCGACCGAAGGCTCAGGCGCGAAGGTGAAGACGAGCGATTGCCCGGCCGCGGCCGCCTCGCCGAACAAGCGGAGCCAGAACTCCTCGCGCAGCTGGACGAAGCGCTCGCTGCCGAAAGGAAACAACGCAGCGACGGCATCGACGATGAGATGATTGTGAAACAGCGCGAAGCCGGTGAGCGCCGCCAATTCGCGCGCGATGGTCAGCTTGCCGGACGCCGCCTGACCATAAAGAAAGACGAGCCGCATCGCGCAAGCTTACCGTTCTAGGCGCGGACCGCCTAGCAATTGCGGCGGCGGCGCCACGGGTTCGGCGCGGCAGCAACCGTCGCGCCGCGTCCGGGGCGCGGCGTCATCGGCGCGCCGCACTATCGCCAAAATCCCTTATGCTGCGCGGCTTTCCCGCACATCGCCGGAACAAGCCCCCACCCCGCGCGTTTGGGAGGGGCTTGTTCTTTTGGAATGTGGAATCATGCAGCGAAATCTTTGGGCGGAAAACCAGGCAAGCACCTATCGCGATGCCGCGCGGCGCTTGCGCCAAGCCGCGGCGCGCCAGAATGACACGGCGATCACCCGCCATCTCGAGGAGATCGCCGAGCGCTACGAGAAGCTCAGCAAGACGATCGCGTCGCTCTCCACAACGTCGAGCGCGGCTTAGCGTTCCTCAACCGGTCGGATCCGCCTCGGCGGCGAGCTGGCTCGCGAGCGCCTCTTCATCGGCCTCGAACAGCTCGAGCAATTCCTGCGTCGCCTGCTGGCGGTTCTGAATCAGTTGCTGCTCGTCGCTGGCGATCGCCTGTGTTGCGATGAGGTTGCGCTCGTCATGCTCGCGGAACAGCTCGAGCGTGCGGCTGGCCCGCGGCTCGGGCACGCCGAGCGCGCGCAGCACCAGATCGGTGAGGCGCAGGCTCGAATAGAAGGTTTCGCGCACGATCCCGTCGATGTTGTATTCCATCAACTTATGCGCGTGCCAGCGATTGCGCGCCCGCGCGAGGATGGCGAGGTTGGGGAAGTAGCGCTGCGCCGTCTCGACCGTCTGGATCGTCTCGTTCATGTCGTCGAGCGCGACGACCAGCACCTGCGCCGTATCGGCGCCGGCAGCGCGCAGCACTTCCTCGCGCGCCGGGTTGCCGAGATAGACTTTCGTGCCGAAGCGCCGCACGACATCGACCTGGCCGACATCCTTCTCCAGCGCGGTGAACGGAATGCTCTGCATATGCAGCACGCGGCCGACCACCTGCCCCATGCGGCCGAAGCCGCAGATGATCACCGGCGCCGTCGGCTCATCGATCGGATCGGGCGGCCGCTGCCTCTCGCCGAGGCGCGGCGCGAGGAAGCGCTCCGACGCGGCGAACATCACCGGCATCAGCACCATCGACAGCGCGATCACCACCGTCGCAATGTCGGAGGCCTCCTGATCCAGCACGCCGCTCGACACGGCGGCGGCGAACAGCACGAAGCTGAATTCGCTGCCTTCGGGTAGCGCGAGGCTGAAGCGTAACGCGGTCTTGGCATTGCGCCGCTTCACCCAATCGACCACGAAAGCGACGGCGATCTTGGCCGCGAACAGCGCGAGCAGCGACAGGACGACCAGCGTCGCATTGTGATAAGCGAGGGCGAGATTGGCCGACATGCCGACCGAGATGAAGAAGAAGCCCAGCAGCAAGCCTTCGAACGGCTCGATATCGGCTT
>DATMZZ010000095.1:0-13955 GCA_035573175.1 Allostellaceae bacterium | reverse complement strand
GAAGGCAACCACGGCGCTGCGCGGCGGCAAACGCGTGATTTTCTTGGGGCCGGTATAGGACAGCGTCGAGAAACGCGGCCGGCTGACATATTCGGCTTCCGGCACGAGGCGTTTCAGCAGCGGCCGTATCGTATCGGCGCCGAGGAGCATCGTTTCCGACACGCCGCGCGCATGCAGCAGCCGGTTGGTGAAGACATGTCCGCGCTCGGCATCGCCGCAGAGCTGGATTTCGTCGACCGCCAGGAAATCGACCGGCAGATCGAGCGGCATCGATTCAACGGTGCAGATCCAATAAGCCGGATGCGGCGGGACGACCTTTTCTTCGCCGGTGATGAGAGCGACGGCGCGCGCGCCTTTGAGCGCAACAACTCGGTCATAATTCTCGCGCGCCAGAAGCCGGAGCGGGAAGCCGATCATGCCCGTGCGATGGCCGAGCATGCGCTCTATGGCGAGATGGGTCTTGCCGGTGTTGGTGGGCCCTAGCACTGCCAGGACCCGCGCCGCCAGGGTGAACACTCCCATGTCCTAAATGATCGGGTGTCCCAAGACGAAACGCAAGCATGGCGAATTGTCCCGCCGCAGATGACACGGAATTCATCACGCGGATAGGACTTTTGGCCGGGCCTCACGCGTATATCTCTACGCAAGATATTTTTTGGGCCCCAAAGGAGGTCCCGCTATGACCCGAATTTCGCTTCGTTCCCTTGCGACTCGCGCGGTTTTGGCTGCCGGTATGATCGGCCTATTGGTCGCGCCGCTTCCCGCTTTGGCCCATGGCCGTGACTGGCACGATTGGCATCGTCCGCACCCGGTCTATGTTGCGCCCAATCCAGTCTATGGGCCACCGGCCTATGTTGCGCCGGCGCCGGCCTATGCCGCGTCCTACCCCGCGCCTTACGCCTATCCGGCACCTGTGATGTATCAATCCTGCAACAATGCGCTGGTCGGCGGCTTGATTGGCGCAGCGGCCGGCGGCCTCATCGGCGCCGGGGCCGGCGGTCACAGCCGCGACGGTGGCGCCGCCGCAATCATGGGCCTGATCGGCGGCGCGGCGGTCGGCACTGCGGTCGGTGCGGCCTCTTGCGACTGACGCCAACACCTAGGCGGCGGTAATCGTGCTCCGTAGACGCAGCGGGTCTTCGATGTCCCGAAAGGGCTCGAGCGACCCGCCCGTCCCGCGCACCAGAATGGTGCCGTAATTGAAGATGCGACCGCCGATACTCTGCACCACATCGATGCTTTCGACTTTGGAGCGCGCCATCTCGATCGTGTAGCGGCTGACGAGGCCGCGCTTGAAGATAAGGCGATGATCGGTGACAGCGAGCTCGGTCGTGGCGCGCTTGATCGCACCAAAGATCGCCGCGATCGCCGCCAACAAAAGAAAGAAGCCGCCGGCGATCAAGCCCGCATCCTTGAAATCCGGGCCGGCCGCATAGCCGGCCGCGACGGCGGCGACGGCGAGCCCCGCGAGGATGATCGCACGGGCATAGATCAGCCAATGCAACCGGGTGCGATAGATCAACGTCTCGCCCGGCTGCAGGACTTTCTGGACGTAACTCATCGCTCTATCCTATCACGTCACGGCCTAGCTTTTACCCTGACACCTTGCAGGATCGCCGCCGCCGCCACATATGTGCGGCGGCGCAGAAAATTCGGCCGAGAAAAAGGGAAAAGGGGTCATGGCCAGCGAGAAACGTGAATTCCAGGCGGAAGTTTCCCGCCTGCTGGAGATCGTCGCGCATTCGCTTTACAGCGAGAAGGAAATCTTCCTGCGCGAGCTTATTTCCAACGCCTCCGATGCCTGCGACAGGCTGCGCTACTTGGCTCTGACCGAGCCAGCCCTGATCCAGGGCGACACCAATTTCCGGGTCGTCATCGAGCCCGACAAGAAGAAACGCACGCTGATCGTCGCCGATAACGGCATCGGCATGAACCGGCAGGAGATGATCGACAATCTCGGCACCATTGCCCGCTCCGGCACCGCCGCCTTCGTCAAAGAGCTGTCCGGCGACAGCAAGAAGGACGTGGCGCTGATCGGCCAGTTCGGCGTCGGCTTCTATTCCGCCTTCATGGTCTCGAGCGAGGTCGAGGTCGTCTCGAAAAAGGCCGGCGAGGAAATCGCCCATCGCTGGGTCTCGAACGGCAAGGGCGAGTTCACCATCGAGGAAACGACACGCGAGAAGCGCGGCACCACGATCACCCTCCACCTCAACGAGGCGGATGAGGAATATGCCGAGCCCGACCGCATCCGCCAGATCGTCAAGAAATATTCCGATCACATCGCCCTGCCGATCGTCCTCGATCATGCCGGCAAGGAAGAGACGCTGAACGCCGCCTCGGCCCTCTGGATGCGGCCGAAGAGCGAGATCACAGCCGATCAGTACAAGGAATTCTATCACCACGTCGCGCATGCCTTCGACGAGCCATGGCTGACACTCCACAACAAGGTCGAGGGCAATTACGAATACACGACGCTGCTGTTTATCCCAGGCAGCAAGCCCTTCGATCTCTTCGACCCGCAGCGCAAGCATCATGTGAAGCTCTATGTACGCCGCGTCTTCATTACCGACGACGCGCAAGAGCTGTTGCCGCCTTATCTGCGCTTTCTGCGCGGCGTGGTCGATAGCGAAGACCTGCCGCTCAATGTCAGCCGCGAGATGCTGCAGAACAATCCGATGCTCAGGCGCATGCGCGGCCAGATCACGACGCGCGTTCTCAGCGAGCTGAGCAAGAAAGCCAAGGACGAGCCGGCGGAATTCGCGAAATTCTCGGAGAATTTCGGCGCAGTGCTGAAGGAAGGCATCTACGAGGACCACGAGCATAAGGACGAGATCCTGCCGCTGGCGCGTTTCCGCTCGACCGCCGGCGACGACCTCACCTCGCTCGACGAATACATCGCGCGGACGAAGCCAGGGCAAGAGGCGATCTACACCATCGCCGGCGAGGATCTCGAAGCGCTCAAGAAAAGCCCGCAGATCGAGGGTTTCCGCGCCCGTGGCATCGAGGTGCTTCTGCTCACCGATCCGGTCGACGAATTCTGGATGCCGGGGGTCGGCGAGTATCAAAAGAAAGAATTCAAATCGGTGACGCGCGGCAGCGCCGATCTCGACAAGATCGCGCCCGAGGAGAAGAAGGACGGCGCACCGGCTGCCGACGAGAAGCCGGAAGGCGATGTCGCCTCGCTGCTTGCGCTGCTGAAGCTGTCGCTCGGCGATGCGGTGAAGGATGTGCGCAGCTCGAAGCGCCTGACCGACAGCGCGGTCTGTCTCGTCGCCGATGATCGCGACATCGACATGCATCTGGAGCGCTTGCTGCGCCAGCACAAGCAGCTCGCCGCCGGAATCGATGCCAAGCGCATCCTCGAGATCAATCCGAAACATCCGCTGATCGCACGGCTGGTCGATCTCGCCGGCAAGGAAGGCGCCGCCGACGCGCTTGGCGATTTTGCCTGGCTGCTTCTCGATCAGGCGCGGATCTTGGAAGGCGAGACCCTGCCCGACCCGGCGGCTTTCGCGAAGCGCTTGTCTTCGGTCCTGGCGCGCGGCCTCGCGGCGTAGCCGCTCCGCGGCAGGGCGGCGTAGAGCAGTCGCGGCCGGGCTTCTTCCTGGAGCTGCTCCATCGTGCATTGGTGCGGCGCCTTGTCCGGGCGCCAGCGCAGTAGCTTCGTGCCGTGGCGGAAGCGCCCGCCGGTGACATGGTCGTAGCGCACCTCGATGACCAGCTTGGATTTGAGCGGCACCCATTCGGCGGAACGCTCGGTGCTCCAGCGGCTTGGCCCGCCTGGTGCGTCGCCGGTGAAGCCCGGCTCGCCTTTGAGCTTTTCGAGCTTCTTTGTCAGCGCGGCGCGATCTTCATTTGCGAAGCCGGAGGTGAAGCCGACATGGTCGAGCTTGCCCGCGTCATTGTAGAGACCGAGCAACAGCGAGCCGACGAGCTTGCTGCCGGTCGCATATCTGAATCCGCCGACGACGCAATCGGCGCTGCGCAGATGTTTCAGCTTCAGCATCGCGCGCTCACCCGGCAGATAAGGCGCATCGAATTGCTTGGCGACGATACCGTCGAGGGCCCCGCCCGCATGCGACAGCCAGGCTTCGGCGGTTTTGCGATCGCGCGTGTAATCGGTCAGACGCAGCGCCGGCGCCTTGCCAACACCGGCATAGAATTGCTCGAGCGCGTGGCGACGCTTCGTCAGCGGCTCATCGAGAAGAACGCCGGCCTTCTCGGTATAGAGACAATCAAAAAGGATGAGGATCGACGGCGTCTCGGCCGCGAGTTTTCGTATCCGGCTTTCGGCGGGATGCAGCCGAAGCTGCAACGCATCGAAGGACAGGCTATCGCCGACCGGGATCGCGAGCTCGCCGTCGAGCACGAAGCGTCGCGCCGGCAGCGCCTTTAGCGCCGCGACCATCTCCGGGAAATAGCGCGCCAGCGGCTTACCCGATTTCGCCTGCAGCGCGATCGCATCGCCGTCGCGAAAGGCGAGGCAGCGAAACCCGTCCCATTTCGGCTCGAATTGCCAGCCCTCGCCCTCGGGCAGCGCATCGACGATATGCGCTTCCATGGGCGGCGTGGTCACGGGGATCGGCAGACGCATGGCTTCCGGATAACCGGTGTTGGCCTGCGAGGTTGCGCGCCGGGCCCAAAGTTGCGGAGTTCAGTGGCCCTGGAGCCGGATGCTGGCGGCGGTGAGGATCGGGCCGCTGCCGTTCTCCTGGAGCAACACGGCAGCGCCGAAATCGCCGAGATTCTTCACGTCCTCGGCCGGCACGATCAGCTCTTCCGACCAGCCGGCCCAGGAGCCGAGACGGCGGAAGCTGCGCACCGCGTGATGGTCCCAGGAGGTCTTGCCGGCATTCTCGCCGGTGGTCACCGCCATCGTGTGCATCTTGTCGAAACCGACGAGCCAGAGCGTCGCCGGCTGGCTCGGCGGCGATTGGCCGCCGCCGACCTCGGCGACGAGCGCGCCGTCGTCACGCCAATGCAGGGTGAGGCTGGGATGCGGTCGACGCTTGGCCTCGGCGGCGCGGATCATCGGTTCGATCGTGGCTGGCTCCGAGCCGACGCCTTCCATCTCGCCCTGGATCACGATTTCGGGGGTGTAGACGTAACGCAACTTCATCGCCGCCTGATAATCGCGCTGCCGCCGGGTCGCCCACGGCTTCGAATAAGCATCGGTCCAGCCGATGTAATTCCAATATTCGATATGGAAAGCGAGCGCGATAATGTCGGGGCGCTTGGCGAGCTCGCCGAAATACTTGTCGGCCGGCGGGCAGGAGCTGCAGCCTTGCGAGGTGAAAAGCTCGACGACGATCGGCGAATCATCGGCCCACGCGAGGGTGGGCGTCGCCGCGAGAAGTGCGGCGAGCAAGGCGAGAGGGGCCGGCCGGAGCATTACTCCATCCTGCACTTCGTCGGACGAATTCGCAAAGCACTCTCCTTCACAAGGGGGTGATGCTTGACCCTATCGCAGCGGTCGCGGCAGGCTTCCCCTTAACCGAAATCAGGGAGGAAACAAATGATTCTGGAAGTACGCACTTATGTGGCGCAGACCGGTGGCGGCACTGCCCGTTGGCTTGAGCACTACGAGAAGCACGGCCTGCCGCCCTCGAAACGCCATCTCGGTCAGCTCGTCGGATTTTTCACCAGCGAGATCGGGCCGCTCAACCAGATCGTCCATATGTGGCGCTATGAATCCCTCGCCGACCGCGAGACGCGCCGCGCCGCCCTTTACGCCGATCCCGAATGGCAATTCTTCCTCAAGAACGGACCGCAGCCATCGCCCCTGATCTCGCAAGAGAGCAAGATCCTGGTGCCGACGTCGTTCTCGCCGATGAAATAGCGTGAGCGCTTAACGCTCACGCCTTCATCATGCCGCGCAGCACGTATTGCAGAATGCCGCCATGGCGGAAGTATTCGAGCTCGTCCAGCGTGTCGATGCGGCAGAGAACCTTGATCTCCTCGGTCTGGCCGTTCGCACGGTGGATGCGGACGGTCAGCTCGCTGCGCGGCTTCAAGCCTTGCGCGATGCCGAGCACGTCGAAAGTCTCCGTGCCATCGAGCTTCAAGGTCTGGCGCGTCATGCCCTCCTTGAATTGCAGCGGCAGCACCGCCATGCCGACGAGGTTCGAGCGATGGATGCGCTCGAAGCTTTCGACCAGCACCGCGCGCACGCCGAGGAGCTTCGTGCCCTTCGCCGCCCAGTCGCGTGATGAGCCGGTGCCGTATTCCTTGCCGGCAATAACAACCAGCGGCACGCCTTCCTTTTGATATTGCATCGCCGCGTCGTAGATCGGCATCACCGTCCCGTCGGGCTGATGCTTGGTGACACCGCCTTCGACGCCCGGCACCATCTCGTTCTTGATGCGAATATTGGCGAACGTGCCGCGCATCATCACGTTATGCGTGCCGCGGCGCGCGCCGTAGGAATTGAAATCCTGCGGCCGCACCTGGTGCTCCAAAAGATATTGCCCGGCGGGGCTGTCCTTCTTGATCGAGCTGGCAGGCGAGATGTGATCGGTGGTGATGCTGTCGCCGAACAGCGCGAGCTCGCGCGCGCCGTTGATATCGGTGAGCGACCCCGGCTGCTTCGGCATGTTGTCGAAATAGGGTGGCAGCGCGAGATAGGTCGAGCCCGGATCCCAGGCGAAGGTCATGCCCTCGACCTTCGGCACCTTCCGCCACTCCTCCGGCCCCTCGAACACATTCCCGTAGCGCTTCTTGAACATCGTATCATTGAGCGCGCTGTGCACCGTCTCGGCAATCTCGCGATTGCTCGGCCAAATATCCTTGAGATAGACCGGCTTGCCGTCCGGATCCTCGGCGAGAGGATCGCGTGTCAGATCGATATTCATCGAGCCTGCCAGCGCATAGGCGACGACGAGCGGCGGCGAAGCGAGATAATTCGCGCGCACTTGCGGATGGATGCGGCCTTCGAAGTTGCGGTTGCCGGAGAGCACGCCGGCGACGACGAGATCGCCTTCATCGATCGCATCGGCGATCGGATCTGGCAGCGGACCCGAATTGCCGATGCAGGTCGTGCAGCCATAGCCGACGAGGTTGAAGCCGAGCTTGTCCAGATCGCCTTGCAGGCCGGCGGCGGCGTAATAATCGCTGACCACCTGGCTGCCCGGCGCGAGCGAGGTCTTGACCCAGGGCTTCACCTTGAGGCCGCGCTTCACCGCGTTGCGCGCGAGGAGGCCGGCGCCGAGCATGACGCTGGGATTGGAGGTGTTGGTGCAAGAGGTGATCGCGGCGATCACCACCGCGCCGTCTTTCAGAGCGTAATTAGCGCCCTTCACCGCTACTTCGCTCTTCGCGTTCTTGCGATTGGGCGCGAGCTTCGGCGCTTCCGTTGCGAAATTTTGCGCGACGCCAGCAAGACCAACGCGATCCTGCGGCCGCCGCGGGCCGGCGAGCGACGGCTCGACGGTCGAGAGATCGAGTTCAAGCGTATCGGTGAAGACCGGCTCGGGCGTCTTCTCGTCATGCCAGAGGCCCTGTGCCTTGGCATAAGCCTCGACCAGCGCGATGCGCGCCGGATCGCGGGCCGACAGCTTCAGATAGCGGATGGTCTCGGCGTCGATCGGGAAGAAGCCGCAGGTCGCACCGTATTCCGGCGCCATGTTGCCGATCGTCGCGCGATCGGCGAGCGCCATGTTGGCGATGCCCGGACCATAGAATTCGACGAAGCGCCCGACCACGCCTTTCTTGCGCAGCATCTGCACGACGGTGAGCACGAGGTCGGTCGCGGTCGCACCTTCCTTGAGCGCGCCATGCACGCGGAAGCCGACGACTTCCGGCAGCACCATCGAGATCGGCTGACCCAACATCGCGGCTTCGGCCTCGATGCCGCCGACGCCCCAGCCGAGCACCGAGAGGCCGTTGATCATCGTCGTATGGCTGTCGGTGCCGACCAGCGTGTCGGGATAGGCGACGGTCTTGCCGCCTTCGTCGGTCGTCCACACGACCTGCGCGAGATATTCGAGATTGACCTGATGGCAGATGCCGGTCCCCGGCGGCACCACGCGGAAATTGTCGAAGCTGCCCTGGCCCCAACGCAGGAAAGTGTAGCGCTCCTGATTGCGCTCGAACTCGACCTTCACGTTGTTGCGGAAGGCTTGCGGATTGCCGAAATTATCGACCATCACCGAATGGTCGATGACGAGATCGACCGGCGCGAGCGGGTTGATCTTCTTCGGATCACCGCCGAGCTTCACCATGGCGTCGCGCATCGCCGCGAGATCGACCACCGCCGGCACGCCGGTCAGATCCTGCATCAGCACGCGCGCCGGCAGGAAAGCGATCTCGCGCTCCGAGGTCTTGGTCTTCAGCCATTCGGAAACGGCTTTGATGTCGTCGACCGTCACCGTGCGGCCATTCTCGAGCCGGACCAGATTCTCCAGCAGCACCTTCATCGAGAACGGCAGGCGCGAGATGTCGCCGAGCCCTGCGGCCTGCGCCGCCGCTTCCAGGCTGAAATAATCGTAATTCTTGCCGGAGACGGTGAGGGTACGGCGGGTTTTCAGCGAATCATGGCCGGTGACGGGCACTTTTTTCTCCTCGGGACGCGGGAAGGCGGGGGATTTCCTGCTGCTACTGCCTTTAGGGCAGCAGATCAAGCCGTACAGGCGCGGCCAAGCCCATCATAGCCAGCGCGGCACGTTGTCAGTATATCGAGCAGCGACAGGTGACGGATCGAGCTCATCGATCCTTCCATCGCGTCGTCAAATTTCACGTCATTACCACGTGCGGAGGGGCGCACCGGCTTTCATGGCGTGCCGAGAGATAGAGATACGGAGACCGTCTTTGATCCGTATTGGCCGGCGGGCTGAAACCTTTCCGCGAGTTAGTCACCAGTATGACAACCGGCGAGAAGGCCCCCTGATAAATGGCCGCCGCTTCATGCGTGTTATTTGAGCGTTTTAAAAAAATCCAATGACTACAATAAGATAGTCGAGGCCTGGGGAAAACTAGGGCAAAAACCTTGCTTTCGCCATGATTCTTGCGCGCCAGCGTCCCAAAGGGGGTGTTTCCTACGCGCGGGTGAGAGAGGCTATTGGCTTTTTCTCCCTCTCCGTAGCGGTCAATCCCCCCGACCGCTCATACGCGGCCTCGGTTCCCCCGACCGAGGCCGCCTTTCTTTTTACACCCGGTCTTGGTCTTCTAGGTTGGTTCAAGGGGGTACCCATGTCCGACACCACTGTTGAGACCGGATGGCTGCGGCGGCTGAAGGGTTCGCTTGCGGCGTCGGCCGGGACGATCGTCTTCGGCATGGAAGACGGCACGGTCTCGATCTTTGGCCTCGTCTTCGGGGTCGCCGCGACAACCAATAGCAGCAATGTCGTCCTGGTCGCCGGGGCGTCGGGCGCCGCCGCGGCAGCCGTATCGATGATGGCCGGGGCGTTTCTCGAATCCGAAACCGACCGCGACGAAAAGAAAGCGCGCCAGAAACAGCTCGAAGCCGATCTGAAATGCGATCCTGCTGGGATCGACGCGATGCTAGCGGAGCGGCTAACAAGCGTCGGGCTGGAGCGGCCGCAAGCCGGCGCGCTCACCAGCGCCGTGCGTGACAAGCCCGATGCGATCAAAGCATTGCTGATCGCGATGCAGGGCGGCAATGACGCGGCGATGAACCCGATCGAGCAAGCGCTGTGGATGCTGGTCGCGGATTTCTTCTCGGCCGCCGTGCCGATTGTCCCCTTCATGCTGATGCCGATCGCGCCGGCGCGCATCGTGTCCGCCGGCATCACCATCTTGCTGCTCGTCGCGCTCGGCATCGGGCGCGGCATTATCGGCAAGCGCTCGCTGCTGCGGACGATCCTCGAAACCGTCAGCGTCGGGATCGCGGCCGCGCTTGCCGGGGTCGGCATCGGCCTGCTGTTCAATAGCAGTTACGGCGGCAGCTAGCGCGCCATCTGCTTTGCTTTAGCGGCGGCGAGCGGTCACAATCGCGCCGCCCGATGTCCCCCGCCCTACCCCTTTCCACTCTCCAAAGTTTTTCGAGTCTGGGCGATTTCACCGGACAAGGCCTCGCCTGCCGCCGCGGCGAGAAGCTGATCTTCCGCGGCCTTGATTTCACCCTGCCGCCGGGCGGCGCCCTGGTGCTGATCGGCCCCAATGGCAGCGGTAAATCGAGCCTGCTCCGGCTCATGGCCGGGCTGACGCCGCGCGAAGCGGGGACTCTGGCCTGGGACGGCACCGATATCCGCGAAGACCCCGGCGCGCATCGCGCCCGGCTGCATTTCATCGGCCATAGCGATGCGTTGAAGCCGGTCCTCTCCGCCGGTGAGAGCCTTGCCTTTTGGGCGAAGATGCGCGGCCAGGTCTTCGGGAATATAGGCGCGGCGATCGAGCCGGCATTGGCATGGTTCGGCCTCGGCAACGCGGTCTCACTGCCCTGCCGCTATCTCTCCGCCGGCCAGAGGCGGCGGCTCGCTTTGGCGCGGCTGATCGCGGCACCCGCGGAGCTCTGGCTGCTCGACGAGCCGCTGACTAGCCTCGACAGCGACGCCGCTGCGCAGCTTCTCACCGTGATCGCCGAGCATCGCGCCCAGGGCGGGCGGGTCGCGCTCTCGACCCATGCGCCGATCGACCTAACCGACGCGACGCGGCTATCGCTCGCGGATTTCCGCCCCAGCCCGACAGAGTCGGCGGCGGAGCTCCTGGCATGAGCGCGTTTCTAAGCTTGGTCGCGCGCGATCTCCGTCTGGCGTTCCGCCAAGGCGGCGATGCCGCGATGGTGATCGCGTTCTTCGTGTTGACCGTGGTGCTGTTCCCTTTCGGCGTCGGACCGGAGCCCGAGTTGTTGCAGCGCATTGCGGCGGGCATTGTCTGGGTGACGGCGCTGCTCGCAGCGCTGCTGTCGCTCGAGCGCTTGTTCCAGGCCGATTACGAGGATGGCAGCCTCGAGGCCCTCGCCCTGTTGCCGCTGCCGCTCGAAGCGCAGGTGTTGGCGAAATGTCTCGCGCATTGGCTGGTGACCGGGCTGCCGCTGATCATCGTCGCGCCGCTGCTGGCGCTGCTGCTGCATCTCGACCCAGCCGGCTATCCGGCGCTGATCGCCGGCATGGTGCTGGGCACGCCGACCCTCAGCCTCATCGGCGCAATCGGCGCCGCGCTGTCTTTGGGGGCGCGGCGTGGCGGCGTGTTGCTCTCTTTGCTGGTGCTGCCGCTCTATATCCCGGTGCTGATCTTTGGCGTCGCGGCGATCGAGGCCGAGATCGCGGGTTTCGGTGCCCGGCCGGACCTGCTGCTGCTGGCGGCGCTGCTCGTGTTGGCGGTGGGGCTGGTTCCTTTTGCCGCTGCGGCGGCGCTGCGCCTGGCGCTAGAATAGGGCCCCTAAACTAGAGATCGCTGTCCAGGTGCTTGCTTAAATAAGATTTAGATGTTCCGCCTCGCCAATCCCAATCGCTTCATGCAGTGGTCTGGCAAGATCCTGCCCTGGTGCGCGATCGCCACCGTGCTGCTGCTCGGCGCCGGACTCTATCTCGCGCTCTTCGTCGCGCCGCCCGATTACCAGCAAGGCGAGTCCGTGCGCATTATGTATGTGCATGTGCCGTCGGCCTATATGGCGACGATGGTCTATGCGCTGATGGCTGCGGCCAGCGCCATGGCGCTGATCTGGCGGCATCCGGTTGCCGATATCGCGGCGCGCGAAGCCGCACCGCTGGGTGCCGGATTCACGCTGCTATGCCTGGTTTCCGGCTCGCTTTGGGGCAAGCCGATGTGGGGCACCTGGTGGGTGTGGGACGCGCGGCTCACCTCGGTGCTGGTGTTGTTCTTCCTCTATCTCGGCTACATCGCGCTGATTAACGCTTTCGACGAGCCGACGCGCGGCGCACGCGCCGGCGCGATCCTCGCGCTGGTCGGCGTGGTCAATCTGCCGATCATCAAATTCTCGGTCGATTGGTGGAACACGCTGCATCAGCCGGCGAGCATCTTCCGTTTGGGCGGCCCGACCATCGCGGCGTCGATGCTGTGGCCGCTGGCGGTCATGGCGCTGGGCTTCACGCTGCTGTTCGTCACGTTGTGGCTGATGCGCATCCGCAGCGCGCTGATCGCGGCGAAGCTGCGCGCCTTGCGGCTGCAGCAGGCAGTATGAGATGGAAGCGCTCGATCACTTCCTCGCGATGGGCGGCTATGCGCGTTTCGTCTGGCCGGCCTATGCGCTGGCGGTGATCGTGTTGGGCGGTTTCGCGATCGAGACGATCGTCACTTATCGCAAGCGCCAGCGCGCGCTCGATGAAGCGGAGAAGCGCCGGCGATGACACGCAAGCGCAAGCGGCTTTATCTCGTGCTCGGCGGGCTCGCGCTGCTCGGCGTGGCAACGGCGCTGGTGCTCTCGGCTTTTCAGGACAATCTTGTCTTCTTCTACGGCCCGTCCGATCTCACCGCCAAGCATGTGCCCGACGGCCGCAACATCCGCATCGGCGGGCTGGTCGAGAATGGCAGTGTAAAGCGCGAAGCCGATGGGCTGACGCTCGATTTCAAAGTCACCGATGGCAACACCGCCGTGCCCGTCACCTATAAAGGCGACGTGCCCGATCTTTTCCGCGAAGGCCAGGGCGTCGTCGTCGAAGGCAAGCTGCAGCAAGGCACCTTCCGCGCCTCGAGCGTGTTGGCCAAACACGACGAGAATTACATGCCGCCCGAAGTGGTCGATGCGCTGAAGCGCAGCGGCCATTGGCAGGAAGGCGCGAAGCCCGGCCCTACCTCGTCCGCCGGGGCCGCCGCAACGGCCAACGCGAAACAGCCATGACCATCGAACGCTCATGATCAACGAATTCGGCCATTTCGCGCTGATCCTCGCGCTCTGCCTCGCGGCACTGCAATCGACGCTGCCGCTTTACGGCGCATCGCGCAATCACGCGGGGCTGATGGCGGTCGGGCAAAGCGCGGCGGTTGCGCAATTCCTGCTGATCGCCGCGAGCTTCGCGGTGCTGGTCAATGCTTACGTCGTCTCGGATTTCTCGCTCGCGACGGTGGTCGAGAACAGCCAGTCGACCAAGCCGCTGCTTTATAAGATCACCGGCGTCTGGGGCAATCACGAAGGCTCGATGTTGCTCTGGGTGCTGATCCTGTCGCTGTTTGGCGGCGCGGTCGCGCTGTTCGGCGACAATCTGCCGCCCAGTTTGCGCGCACGCGTGCTCGCGGTGCAGGGCATGATCGGCGTCGGCTTCCTCACCTTCATCCTCTTCACCTCGAACCCGTTCCTGCGCGCGCATCCCGCGCCGCTCGACGGCAACGGCATGAATCCGGTGCTGCAGGATCCGGGCCTCGCCTTCCATCCGCCGTTCCTTTATCTCGGCTATGTCGGCTTCTCGGTCGCCTTCTCTTTCGCGGTTGCCGCGCTGATCGAGGGCCGCGTCGATGCCGCCTGGGCGCGCTGGGTCCGGCCCTGGAGCCTCGCCGCTTGGTGCGCGCTCACCATCGGCATCGCGATGGGGAGCTGGTGGGCGTACTACACGCTCGGCTGGGGCGGCTGGTGGTTCTGGGACCCGGTCGAGAACGCGTCCTTCATGCCGTGGCTGGTCGGCACCGCGCTCATTCATTCGGCGATCGTCGTCGAGAAACGCGACGCGCTCAAAAGCTGGACCATCCTGCTCGCCATCGTGACCTTCTCGCTATCGCTGGTCGGCACTTTCCTGGTGCGCTCGGGCGTGCTCACGTCGGTGCATGCCTTCGCGGTCGATCCGGCACGCGGCACGTACATCCTCGTCCTGCTTGTCCTCGCCATCGGCGGGTCACTGACGCTCTACGCATTGCGCGCGCCGTCGCTGCAAGGCGGCGGGATTTTCGCGCCGATTTCGCGCGAGGGCGCGCTCGTCCTCAACAATTTGCTGCTCACGACCGCGGCGGCGACCGTCTTCCTCGGCACGCTCTATCCGCTCTTCCTCGACACGATCGGCGGGCCGAAGCTCTCGGTCGGCTTCCCCTTCTTCAACCGCACCTTCGTG
>DATMZZ010000094.1:0-2454 GCA_035573175.1 Allostellaceae bacterium | reverse complement strand
GGGTCGGCCCAGATCTCGATCGTCGTGCGGTCGGGGCCGATCCCGGCCAGCGCCAGTGCCGCGGCGACATTGACGTTGGCGGGGAAGCCGCGCGCGCCGTCGCGTGCGGAGCCGCTGAAGATCCGCGTCGGCTGGTCGATGGTCTCGATCGCGATGTCGTGGGCGAGGAGATAGGGCGCGCCGCGCAAAGATGCCGGCGGCTTACGGCTGATCATCCGGACCGAATGAATTTTTCCTTCGGCAGCGGCGCGCACCGCATCGAGGCCGAGGAGTGCGCCCGTGACCAGAATGATTCGCGCGGTCTTCTGTCCGGCGAGCGCGGCGATGTCGGGCGCCTCGAGCAAGGCAGCGCCGTTCACGGTGACGAGCGCGCGGCCTGCCGTCAAAGCGGTTTCAGCAACCGAGCGGAAAGCACGCGCTGGCGCGCAATCGACAACGATGTCAGCGATCGTGCCGAGTTCAGCCGTCGCGACCACCGGCACCGCTATGCCGGCTTCGGCAAGTCGCCGCTTGGCGATATCCGCCCGGCCGACGGCAATCGCGGTAAGCTGCAGGCCGGGGATGCCGTCATGCAGCGCCCGCGCCACCGGCAAGCCGATTGCGCCCAGCCCGGCGATCGCGGCGCGAAGGCTCATGCCTCCATCTGACGGATGAAGTCGCGCCAGACCGGCGCGATACGCTCGCCCTGGAAATTAGACGTTGTCGGATAGGGAATGGTCGCGCTGAAATTCGCGTCCCATTCCGCCTCCGTCACGATCGGCGCGTTGTAATGGGCTTTCGGCAGCAGCTTCGCCAAGCGCTGCGCCGCTGCGGTCGGATGCGTCGGATCGACGCCGCCGGTGACACTCGCCGGCGCCTGAATCGACGCCCATTCGTCATCGCTCAAGCGGCAACCGGCGATCGGCAGATCGCCGCTGGTGATGAAGAAGGCTTCCCAATACGCCATCTGACGAATGAACTCGGTGGGATTCATCGCCAGCAGCCGCTCGCGATTGCCTGGGTTCTGCTTGATCGAGGCGGCGAAATGATTGGTCTCGGTCACGGCTTTCATGCCGCCGCGCAGCGCGGCGCGCGTATAGGCCTGGTAGAAATTCTTCGGCAGCCGGCCGGCGGGGTAATCGCCGCCCGAGCACCAGGCGAGCATCAGTCCTTTCACCAGCTTCGGATATTTCACGCAGAGCAGCGGCGTTACGCGGCAGCCGGCATATTCGCCGACATAGCAGGGGCCGAGCTTTAGCGCTTCGATCAGCGCCGCGAGATCGTCGGCCCAGATATCCGATTCCGATTGGTCGCCGGCGATGACGATGTCGGCGCGCGCATCCGTATTGCGGCGGTCCCAGGTGATAACGTGGAAGTCCTTGGCGAGAGCGGTGGCCACCACGCGATGCACATAACCGCCCCAGCGCCCGCCCGGTGTCAGGACGACATTGACGGACCCGCTGCCGAATTCCTGGTAGCTGATGGTACAGCCATTGAGCACGAGTTCAGGCATATCGCTGGTCCCTGACAACGTAACAGTGCGCGCGGCTCGCGTCCTTCGCACTACCGCGCCGCGCCGATTACGGTAATATCAAGAGCGCGAAGCACGCGCGAGCCGAATTTCGAGTCTACAATCCGCCCATCACCCGCAAATGCCGATCATCGAGGTCACGGGGGTCAGCAAGACCTATCACGATGCCGCCAGCGATCGCGTGGTCCGCACGCTCGACAAGGTCAGCATCGCCGCGCAGGAGAATGATTTCCTGATCCTGTTGGGGCCGAGCGGCTGCGGCAAGTCGACCCTGCTCAACATTATCGCCGGCCTCGTTCCCTACGATCAGGATGGCGGCCGTGTGCTGGTCGCGGGCAAGCCGGTGACCGGGCCCAATCCCAAGCTCATGGCCTATATGTTCCAGGACCCGGTGCTCTATCCCTGGCGCACGGTGCTGAAGAATGTCGAGTTCGGTCTCGAGGCGCAGGACGTCGACAAAGCACAACGGCGCGAGCGCGCGTTGAAATATCTCCGCCTTGTCGGGCTCGAGGAATTCGCCGATGCCTATCCGCGGCAGCTCTCGGGCGGTATGGCCCAGCGTGTCGCGCTGTGCCGTGCCCTGGCACTCGAGACCGATATTATCCTGATGGACGAGCCTTTCGCCGCGCTCGACGAGCAGTCGCGCATCTTGCTGGGCGACGAGCTCGTCTCGATCTGGCGCCAGGTGCGGCGGACAATCGTTTTCGTGACGCATAGCCTGACCGAAGCCGTCTATCTCGGCCAGCGGATCGCCGTGTTCACGGCCCGGCCCGGCCGCATCAAGCTCGATATCGCCAACGATCTACCGCGGCCGCGCGCGATCGGCGCGGCGGAGTTCAATCAAATGGTCGATCGGGTGTGGCAGCAGCTCAAGGCTGAATCGCAAGCGGCTTCGGCGAGCGGCAAGAAAGCGGCGCGGGAGGAAATCCTGCTGCCGAAGGAAT
>DATMZZ010000093.1:0-8483 GCA_035573175.1 Allostellaceae bacterium | reverse complement strand
CGGCAAAAGCAGATGGGCGCCGATTTCATCAAGGTCATCGATGTGAAGCCGGACCCGTTCTTCGCCGCCCTCGGTGAAGCGAAGAAGCTCGGCCTCGTTTTCGACGGGCATCTGCAGTCGACCTCGGCCATCGAGAAGGCGGCGGATGAAGGCATGTCGGCGATCGAACATCTCGGCCCGAGGGAAAGCGTGCTGCTCGGCTGCTCGTCCGATGAGGACGCGCTGCGCAAAGCCATCGCCGCGAAGCCGCCGCAGGCGCCGCCAAGCGCACCGGGTCCGGCGGAGCGGAGGTTACGCGCCACGACCAATCCGACGATGGCGACCGACCCGGTCAATTTCGATCTGATGAAGCGCGTCGTCGCGACCTATAGCGATGATAAATGCCGTGCGCTCATGAAGCGCATCAAGAAGGACGGCATGTGGATGACGCCGACCCTGATCCGCCTCCGCACGATGGAGTTCGGCGACGATCCGGCCTATCGGCATAGTCCCAATCTCCGTTACGTGCCGGCGAAGACGCAGCAGCTTTGGCAAGAGATGGCGGATGAATTCCCACAAATCGTCACCCCCGACCGGCGCGCGATGCTGAAGAAGTTCTGGGCGCTGCAGTTGCGGCTGACGAAGCTGCTCGAGGATGCCGGCGTGCCGATGATGACCGGTACCGACTCCGGCGGCGTGGGCCATTGGGAAATCTCGGGCGTCGCGCTGCATCAGGAAATCGATCTGCTGCATCAGGCCGGCCTGAAGCCGCTGACCATCTTGCAGATGACGACGTTGAACGGCGCGAAATTCCTCCACCGCGACGACCGGATGGGCAGCGTCGCCGTCGGCAAAGACGCCGACCTCGTCCTGCTCGACGCCAACCCGGCAGCGAGTGCCGCCAATCTGCACCGCATCAACGCCGTCGTGCGCAGCGGCAATTACTACGACAAGGACGCGCTGGAGCGACTCAAGCAAGACGCGGCGAAGCTCGCAGCGGGATAAACGGCGGCGCGGGAACGAATTCGGCGGCGGCTGGCGGCTCCCGCGCCCGTCATATCGGCCGGCTGTAATGCTCCATGGTCGGAAACGGATCGTAAAAACCGTGCAGCAGCTCGCGCCATTGCTGGTATCGGCTCGATTGGCGGAAGCCGACAGTATGATCTTCGAGCTTGTCCCACGTAACCAGCAGGAGGTATCGCCCCGGCGTCTCGATGCAGGGGCGTAGCTCGATGCTTTGAAATCCGGGCGTCGCCGCAATGAGGGGCCGAGCGGTGGTCATCGCTTGTTCAAAGGCAGCACTCTGCCCCGGCCGTATGTTGAGAATCGCTACTTCGAGAATCATCTCGGGCCTTCATCGGCTGTCCGCCGGACATTCCCATGCGGCGTGCCAGCATACCAGCAGCGCACGGCCAATTGTTTAGTGGCGGGAACGAATTCGGTCACGGCGGCCTAAGACGACCCGTCGCGACTGTTTTTGGAGAACCCGCCATGGCCATGGCCGATCGGCAGCAGAAGCTGCTGCTGCCTTTTCTTGCGCCCTTTTACGAAGGGGCGATTCCGTTTTCCTGGCTGATCGTCCGCGCCGGCTTCGGCATCGACTTGGCCATCCATGGCTGGGAGAAGGTCGTCCGACTGCCGGTGATCTTCGCGGCGATCAGCGCCGGCACGACCGCGTCCCTCAGGCCGCAACTCGATCCGACGCATAACATTATCCTGGTGTTCTTCGAATTCATCGGCGGCATTTGCATCGCGCTCGGGCTCTTCACGCGCTTCTTCGCCGCGGCCGCCGCGATCGAGCTGGCGATCATCTGCTTCACCGTGTTCTGGCCGCAGGGCTACGGGCATTACGAGTACACGTTCTGGTGGGGATTCGCGATGTTCGCCATCGCGCTGCATGGCGGCGGCCCCTACTCGCTCGACCGGCAGATTGGCCGGGAACTTTGAACTCAACCGGCACAACCTACGTCATTGCGCGCGACCATCGGGAGCGAAGCAATCCAGAGCGGCACGTGAGGCTCCTGGATTGCTTCGCTTCGCTCGCAATGACGACTTAGAGAATCAATTCCGCCGCGCGGCGATATAGTCGTCGCTCTGCATCTCGATGAGGCGCGAGACCGTGCGCTGGAATTCGAAGGAGCCGTCGCCTTCGGTGTAGAGGTCTTGCGGTGGCGCCTCGGCCGAGCAGACGAGATTGCCATGGGCGTCATAGAGCGTGTCGATGAAGATGTTGAAGCGCTTGGCCTCGTTGCGGCGCTCGAAATTGAGCTTCGGAATGCCGTCGAGGATGAAGGTGTGATAGCGGCCGATGAGCGCGAGGTAATCGTTCGGCCCGAGCGGTTTGACGCAGAGCTCCTCGAAGGTGAACCAGGCAACGCTCTTCGCCGCGCGCGGCACCTCGATCTCGCGGCCCAGCACGGTGAGCGTCTCGCGCGCCGGCGTCGCGCCATCGGTCAGGTCGGCAAAGGCTTGCGCGAGCGCGGTCTGCGCCTTCGCATCGGGCGGCGTGAAATAGACCTGGCGACCCTTGAAGCGCTGGAGCCGGTAATCGCGCGGCCCGTCGAGCTCGATAACATCGAGCCGCTCTTTCAGGAGATCGATGAAGGGCAGGAAGCGCTCGCGCTGCAAGCCGCCTTCGTAAAGCTTGTCCGGCGCGCGGTTCGAGGTTGCGACCACCACGACTCCGGCAGCGAAGAGCGCGGCGAAGAGACGGCCGAGGATCATCGCATCGGCGATATCGACGACATGGAACTCGTCGAAGCACAGCAGCGTCGTCTCGTTCGCGATATCCTGCGCGACCGGCGCGATCGGATCGCCCTTCTCGGCGCGGCGCGCATGGATGCGGGCATGGACATCGGCCATGAAGGCGAAGAAATGCACGCGCCGCTTCTTCTCGCCCGGCACGGTCGCGAAGAAGGCATCCATCAGCATGGATTTGCCGCGGCCGACGCGGCCATAGATGTAAAGCCCCTTGGGCAGACGCGGCGCGGGCTTGCCGAAGCCGAAGCGGGCGAGCAATCCGCCGCCGGCCGGCGGACGATAATCTTGCAGCGCGTCCCAGAGTTGCTGGAGCCGCTCGGCCGCGCGGGCCTGGAGCGGATCGGGCGCCAGCTCGCCCGCGGTCAGACGCGCATGAAAGAGAGCGAGCGGGCCTTCCGCTAACGCGTCCTCGTCAGCGATCGGCGGCGGCGTCAAATGTCAGACGCGCCTCATCGGCGCTCGACCATCATCTTCTTGATCTCGCCGATCGCCTTGGCCGGGTTGAGGTTTTTCGGGCAAGTGCGCGTGCAATTCATGATCGTGTGGCAGCGATAGAGCCGGAACGGATCTTCCAGCGCATCGAGCCGGTCGCCCGTATGCTCGTCGCGGCTATCGGCGAGCCAACGATAGGCCTGCAGCAGGATCGCGGGGCCGAGATAGCGATCGCCGTTCCACCAGTAGCTCGGGCAGCTCGTCGAGCAGCAGAAGCAGAGAATGCATTCCCAGAGCCCGTCGAGCTTGGCGCGTTCTTCAACCGACTGACGGCGCTCGCGATCGGGCGGTGGCGGCGAATCCGCCTTGAGCCACGGCTCGATCATCCGGTACTGCGCATAGATGCGATTGAGATCGGGAACGAGGTCCTTCACCACTTCCATATGCGGCAGCGGATAAATCTTGACGTCGCCCTTCACCTCGTCGATCGCCTTGAGGCAAGCGAGGGTGTTGGTGCCGTCGATATTCATCGCGCAAGAACCGCAAATGCCTTCGCGGCAGGAGCGGCGGAAGGTCAGCGTGGTGTCGATCTCGTTCTTGATCTTGATCAGCGCGTCGAGAACCATCGGCCCGCACGCATCGAGATCGACCTGATAGGTATCGAGCCGCGGGTTCTGCCCGTCGTCGGGATTCCAGCGATAGATCTTGAAATTCCTGACCCGCTTGGCGCCGGCGGCGGCCGGGTATGTCTTGCCGGTGCCGACCTTGGAATTCGCGGGAAGGGTGAATTCAGCCATGATGCCTCAGTAGACGCGTGCCTTGGGCGGGAAGACCTGAACTTCGTTCGACAGCGTGTACATGTGAACCGGACGCGTGCCGAGCTTCACATTGCCGTCCTCGCCGAGCCAGGCGACCGTATGCACCATCCAATTCTGGTCGTCGCGATCGGGGAAATCCTCGCGCGCATGGGCGCCGCGGCTTTCCTTGCGGTTGACGGCGGAATAGATCGAGACCTTCGCCTGCGCGATGAGATTTTCGAGCTCGAGCGCTTCGACGAGATCGCTGTTCCAGATCAGCGAGCGATTGTTGACGACGAGATCCTTCACCGAGCCGGCGATGTCGTCGATCTTGCGGCGGCCGTTCTCGAGCGTCTCGGCGGTCCGGAACACCGCACAGTCTTCCTGCATGACTCTTTGCATAGCAAGACGGATCTCACCGGTCTTGAGCTTGCCCTTGGCGTTGCGGACACGGTCGAAGCGCGCCAACGCCTTGTCGTCGACCGTCGCCGCCATCGGCTTATGCGGCTGGCCGGGCTTCACGATCTCGGCGGCACGCAGCGCCGCGGCGCGGCCAAAGACGACGATATCGAGCAGCGAATTGGTGCCGAGCCGGTTGGCGCCATGCACCGAGACGCAAGCCGCCTCGCCGATCGCCATGAGACCGGGCACGACATGCTCGGGATCGGCCGCGGTCGGAGCAATGACCTCGGCGTGATAATTCGTCGGGATGCCGCCCATGTTGTAATGCACGGTCGGCAGGATCGGGATCGGCTCCTTCGTCACCTCGACGCCGGCGAAGATCTTCGCGGTCTCGGAGATGCCTGGTAAGCGCTCATGCAGCACCTTGGGATCAAGGTGCTCCAAATGCAGCAGGATGTGATCCTTCAAGGGACCGCAACCGCGGCCCTCGCGGATCTCGATCGTCATCGCGCGGCTGACGACGTCGCGCGAGGCGAGATCTTTCGCTGACGGCGCATAGCGCTCCATGAAGCGCTCGCCTTCGGAATTGGTGACATAGCCGCCTTCACCGCGCGCGCCTTCGGTGATGAGGCAGCCCGCGCCGTAGATGCCGGTCGGATGGAATTGGATGAATTCCATATCCTGCAGCGGCAGGCCGGCGCGCAACACCATCGCATTACCGTCGCCGGTGCAGGTATGCGCGGAAGTGCAGGAGAAATAGGCACGGCCGTAACCGCCGGTCGCGAGCACCACCATATGCGCGCGGAAGCGATGCAGCGTGCCGTCTTCGAGGTTCCAGGCGAGGACGCCGCGGCAGGTGCCGTCTTCGTCCATCACGAGATCGATGGCGAAATATTCGACGAAGAACTCCGCCTGCGCCTTGAGGCATTGCTGGTAGAGCGTGTGGATGATGGCATGGCCGGTGCGGTCGGCCGCGGCGGCCGCGCGCTTCGCCATCTCTTTCCCGTAATTGACGGTGTGGCCGCCGAACGGCCGCTGATAGATGCGGCCGTCTTCGGTGCGCGAGAAGGGCACGCCGAAATGCTCGAGCTCGTAAACCGCGGGGATCGCCTCGCGGCACATATATTCGATCGCGTCTTGATCGCCGAGCCAGTCCGACCCTTTCACGGTGTCGTACATGTGCCAGCGCCAATCGTCCTCGCCCATATTGCCGAGCGCGGCGCCGATGCCGCCTTGCGCGGCGACAGTGTGGCTGCGCGTCGGGAAGACCTTGGTGACGCAAGCGGTCTTGAGGCCGGCGGCGGCCATGCCGAGCGTCGCGCGCAGACCGGCGCCGCCGGCGCCGACGACAATAACGTCATAGAGATGTTCGGTGACGGGATAGGCTTGCGGCATCGTGTTTAGCCCTGAAAGGCGATGCGCAGCACCGCGAAAATGCCGGCGGCGGCGAGCGCGAAAGCGACGAATTTGTTGAGCACGAGCAGCGTGATCTTCGACCACTCGCTATGCACGTAGTCCTCGATCACGACCTGAACACCGAGCGCCATGTGATAAAAGGCGGCGATCAGCATCAGCACGGTGGTGATCGCTGCGAAGGGGCCGTGCAGCCAGGCGACGACCGCTTCGCGCGGCGCGCCGGTCAAGCTGATCACCTCGATCACGAACCAGAGCAGCAACGGGATCAACGCGACGGCGGTGAGGCGCTGCGCCCACCAATGGGCGACGCCTTCCTTGGCCGAGCCAAGGCCCATCACCCGGCCGAGAGGGCTGCGGAGTCGCGTATCGGCCATGGCTAGCCTCGCACCATATAAGCGGCGACCCAGGCGATCACCGTCAGCACGAAACTCGCCGTGACGACGGTCCAGCCGGAGGCGTAGGTGGTCTTGAGCTCGAAACCGTAGCCCGCATCCCAAAAGAGATGCCGGATGCCGTTGCTCAGATGATAGAAGAGCGACCAGGTCCAGCCGAAGAGCAGCAGCCGGCCGAACCAGGAATACCAGAACGCCTGCGCCATAGAGAAAGCGTCAGCGCTGGTCGCCGCGGCGAGAAGCCACCAGACGAGGAAGATCGTCCCGAAGGCCAGCGCCAAACCGGTCGCTCGATGGAGGATCGAGAGAACCGAGGTCAGTTGCGGCTTATAGACTTGAAGATGCGGCGACAGCGGCCGTTGAACTTGCGACATCCGGAGATTCTCGGCTCGATCGCGGGGCGGGCAAAAGCGGCGTTGATTTAACCCGCATGGTGGACCAAGTCAACCAATCGCAGCCCTCCTATGCGGCCACGAGAGCCTCGATTGCCGCTGCCAGATCAAGGGTTTGCTGCACGGGTGGTAGTGCTATCAGCGGCAGCGGCGCTATCCAGCACGACGCGCCGGGTGCCGAGCGGCAGGCGCGGCCTCACACCGGCGGTGGCGACCATCGCCAGCGCCCCCCTTTGCGCACAATGGATGAAATCTCCCGCGTTACCGTGCGAAGTCCAAGGCGAATACTTGCGCGAAGGGGGTCTGCCTTGGATTTCCTTTACGCCATCCCTGCCGCAATCTTGCTTATTGTCGTCCTCGTCGCTGCCCTCGCTCTATCGAGTGCCGGCCAAACCTTCGTCCACCATCGTCTCGGCAACCGGGATTTCGTCGGACACAACGAGGTGGGCGGCATCATCATCACGGTTTCGGGCGCGATCTATGCCGTCATCCTTGGCTTCCTCACCATCGAGGCATGGGAGCGCGTGCAGGAGGCGCGGGAGCTCACCGCGCTGGAATCGGATGCCGATATCGATGCCTGGCACACGGCCGTCGGGTTACCTGCCGATCTACGCCAGCACATACGCGCCGATATGCTCGACTATGCGGAGATGATGGTCGATAGCGAGTGGCCTCTTATGAAAGGGGGGCGCTTTAATCCGGACGCCAGCAACATCGATATGCATGCCATGGATGTCGCAGGCAGCTTCGTTCCGGCCAATCCGGCGGAAAGCAACGCGCAGCTGCTGACGTTGCAACAGCTCACCATTCTTCACGACGCGCGCCAGCGCCGGATTTCGATCAATCGCAGCGGCGTCTCCTGGTTCGAGTGGCTGGTGCTGTTGATCGGCGCGGTCTGTATCGTCTGCTTCTGCTGGCTGTTCGGGCTGCGAAATTTGCGCACGCATCTCTTGATGACCGCGATGGTCGTCACGCTGATCGCGTCGACGTTGGTGCTGCTTTTCGAGCTGCAATACCCGTTCCGCAGCAATGTCGGGGTGAGCGCAGAAGCGTGGGAAAGCGCGATTGCGCATATCCACGCGATGCAGACCGGCAGCCAGATGAATATGCGCTAACGTCTAAAGCCTAAGCCGCCGGAGCAGCGATCGCCGCTGCCAGGTCGAGCACCTGCTGAGCCGTGTCCGCATGAAGCTGCTCGATCATGCGGCCATCGAGCGAGGCGACGGAGCGCCCCTCGGCTTTCGCCGCGGCATAAGCCTCGACGACGCGCTTGGCCTCCGCGATCTCCTCAGCGCTCGGCGCGAAAGCCTCGTTCGCCGGTGCGATCTGATTGGGATGGATCAGCGTCTTGCCGGCGAAGCCGAGATCGCGGCCCTGGCGGCAGGCCACGGCGAAAGCAGCGATATCCTTGAAATTCGGGGAGACAGAGTCGAGCGGATCGAGATCATGCGCGCGCGCCGCGAGCACGCAAATCTGCAGCGCGGTCATCAAGGTCGAGCGATCGGGCATGACGCGCATGCGCAAATCCTTGCCGAGATCCTCGGTGCCCATGACGAGCGCCCGAAGATGCGGCGTCGAGGACGCGATCGCTTCGGCGCGCATGAAAGCGAGCGGCACCTCCATCATCGCCCAGAGTGGCATGCGGTGCTTGAGGCCCGCGCCGGCGAGCATCGTTTCCGCCGACAGAACATCGTCGGGACCGGTGACTTTCGGCAGCAATACGCCGTCAATCCGCAGATGCGCGGCGAAGCGCAGATCGTCATCCTGCCACTGCGTCTCGGCGCCGTTGACGCGCAGGATGAGCTCGCGCTTGCCGTAGCCGCCGGCTTTCAGCGAGGCGGCAATCTGCGTGCGCGCCGCGTCTTTCGCATCGGGCGCGACCGAATCCTCGAGATCGAAGATCAGCGCATCGG
>DATMZZ010000092.1:0-2867 GCA_035573175.1 Allostellaceae bacterium | reverse complement strand
AGCGGGACGGCGCCGTTTTCCTCGGCAAGACGAACATGGACGAGTTTGCCATGGGGTCCTCGAACATGACCTCCGCGTTCGGCCCGGTGGAGAGCCCCTGGACGCGCTCTAATAATCGCAAGCTCGTGCCCGGCGGCTCCTCCGGGGGATCGGCGTCGGCGGTAGCCGCGCTGCTTTGCATGGGCGCGACCGCGACCGATACCGGCGGCTCGATCCGCCAGCCGGCGGCGTTCACCGCGACCGTCGGCGTCAAGCCGACCTACGGCCGCTGTTCGCGCTGGGGCATCGTGGCGTTCGCGTCCTCGCTCGACCAGGCCGGCCCGATTGCACGCACCACCCGCGACGCCGCGATCCTGATGCGCTCGATGGCCGGGCACGATCCCAAGGACACGACATCGGTCAATCGCGAGGTGCCGGATTACGAGGCCGCGATCGGAAAGTCCGTGAAGGGCATGAAGATCGGCATCCCCAAGGAATATCGCCTCGACGGCATGCCGCAGGAAATCGAGAAGCTCTGGAGCGAGGGCCAGGCCTGGCTCAAAGCGGCGGGCGCCGAACTGATCGACGTGTCGCTGCCGCACACCAAATACGCTCTGCCGGCCTATTACATCGTAGCGCCTGCTGAGGCCTCGTCGAATCTCGCGCGCTATGACGGCGTGCGCTTCGGGAAGCGGGTCAATGGCGACACGCTCGATGACATGTATGAAGCAACACGCGCCGAAGGCTTCGGTCCCGAAGTGCGGCGGCGCATACTCATCGGCACCTACGTGCTCTCGGCCGGTTATTACGATGCGTATTACCTGAAGGCACAGAAGGTGCGCGCGCTGATCGCCAAGGATTTCGACGATGCGTTCCAGCATTGCGACGCGCTGCTGACCCCGACCGCGCCTTCGGCCGCTTTCGCGATCGGCGATAAGAGCGACGATCCGATCGCGATGTATCTGAACGACGTGTTCACCGTGACAGTCAATCTCGCCGGTCTGCCGGGCATCTCGGTGCCGGCGGGCTTGTCGAGCGATGGTCTGCCGCTTGGCCTGCAAGTGATCGGCCGCGCTTTCGATGAAGAGACGGTGCTGCGTGTCGGCGGCGTTCTCGAACAAGCCGCGCAATTCACCGCCAAGCCGCAATTCATCGCGGGAGCTTCGTGATGAGCTTCATCAAAGGCGAAACCGGCGAATGGGAAGTCGTGATCGGGATCGAGACCCATGCGCAGGTGGTCTCGAACGCCAAGCTGTTCTCGGGCGCCGCGACCGCTTTCGGCGCCGAGCCGAACACGCAGGTCTCGCTGGTCGATGCGGCCTTTCCCGGCATGCTCCCGGTCATCAACAAGCATTGCGTCGAGCAGGCGGTGAAGACGGGCTTGGGGCTCGCGGCCGAGATCAATCTCGTCTCCGTCTTCGACCGGAAGAATTATTTCTACGCCGATCTGCCCGCCGGTTATCAGATCTCGCAATACACGCGGCCGGTCGTCGGCAAGGGCATCCTCACCATCGATCTGCCGGACGGCTCGACCCGCGATATCGGCATCACGCGGCTCCATCTCGAGCAGGATGCCGGCAAGAGCCTCCACGATCAGCATCCAACGCAGACCTATGTCGATCTGAACCGGTCGGGGATCGCGCTGATGGAGATCGTCTCCGAGCCCGATCTGCGGAGCGCCGAGGAAGCAGGCGCCTATGTGAAGAAGCTGCGCTCGATCCTGCGCTATCTCGGGACCTGCGACGGCAATATGGAAGAAGGCTCGCTGCGCTGCGACTGCAATGTCTCCGTGCGCAAGCCCGGCGCGCCCTACGGCACGCGCTGCGAGATCAAGAATGTGAACTCGATCCGCTTCGTCATGCAGGCGATCGAATATGAAGCGCGGCGCCAAGTCGAAGTGCTCGAAGAGGGCGGCACGATCCGCCAAGAGACGCGGCTCTTCGATGCCGGACGCGGCGTGACGCGGCCGATGCGCTCCAAAGAAGAGGCGCATGACTATCGCTATTTCCCCGATCCCGATCTGCTGCCGCTGGAGCTCGATCCGGCCTGGGTCGAGGAGATCAAGCGCGGCCTGCCGGAATTGCCGGATGCGAAGAAGGCGCGTTTCATTTCGGATTACAAGCTCTCAGCTTACGAAGCCGGCGTGCTCGCCGACGAGCAAGCAAGCGCGGAATATTACGAAGCCGTCGCCAAGGGACGCGATGCGAAGCTCGCGGCGAATTGGGTGATGGGCGATCTCTTCGGCGCGCTCAACAAGCTCGGCGTTGATATCGCAAGCTCACCCGTAAAGGCGGGCGATCTCGGCGCGCTGCTCGATCTCATCTCGGACAACACGATCTCGGGCCGCATCGCCAAGGATGTATTCGCCGAGATGCTCGAGACGGGCAAGCAGCCGGGTGCCATCGTCGAAGCGAAGGGGCTGCGCCAAGTCACCGATACCGGCGCGATCGAAGCCGCGGTTGATGCCGTCCTCGCGAAAGAGCAGGGCAAGGTCGCCGAATATCGCTCGGGCAAGGACAAGCTCTTCGGCTTCTTCGTCGGCCAGGTGATGAAAGCGACGCAGGGCAAAGCCAATCCCGGCCTCGTTAATGAGCTGCTGAAGAAGAAGCTGAGCGGCTGAGCCACATTCTATAGTCGTCATTGCGAGCGAAGCGAAGCAATCCAGAGCGACAAAGCGATTCCTGGATTGCTTCGTCGCCCTCGCTTCTCGCAAATGACGAAAAACTGAGTGCGGCGCGGCTGGTTATGCCCGCCCGTAGGTGTCGTCGTAGCGGACGATATCGTCTTCGCCGAGATAGGAGCCCGACTGCACCTCGATGAGATGCAGCGGGATCTTGCCGGGGTTTTCCAGCCGGTGCCGCGTGCCCATCGGAATGAAGGTCGATTCA
>DATMZZ010000091.1:0-5675 GCA_035573175.1 Allostellaceae bacterium | reverse complement strand
AGCTCTTTGAACATCGCCTTGGCCGCGAAATAGCCGGTGTCGCCGAGATTGACGATGCCGATCGATTTGCCTTTCAGGTCTTTCAGCTCCTTGTAGGGGCTGTCGGGCTTCACGGCGACGTACCAGAATGGCTGCGGAATGACCGCGTAGAACGAGACAATCTCGGCATCCGGATTTTGCACGAGGAAGGGCAGCATGGTCGTCGCCGTGACGAGGCCATAATCGCTGACGCCGCTGACGAGCGCGTTGAAGGAGTTCGCCGAGCTGCCCGTGCTGGTGTAATCGACCGCGACGCCTTCCTCGGCATAGAAGCCGAGCTTCTTGTGGAAGCCGCACATCCAGCCGGCATTCGGCAATTCGTAGAGTCCGAGCGAGCTGCCGAGCTTCACGACGATCGGCTCGGCGCCGCGTGCATCGCGCAGGTCTCGGATGATCAGCGCGCCGCCCGCCGCAGCGCCAAGGCCCAGTCCGAATTGCCGCCTTGTGAGCATGACTCCCTCCCCGTTTTCTCCCCGGCGGGGAAGCTATGTCATCGGCCCGGCTGCCGCAACCGCCGCCGCGATCTGTAGAGGTTTGGGGCGATTTGGCTTGCCCGCTCGCGCCGCGCTGTTGCATATGGCGGGAATGAGCATCGACGCAGCGCCTGTCCAGCAAAGCCAAGCACGCGAGGCAAGGCCGTTTATCTCGATCAGCGGCTTAAGCAAGACCTTCGCCACGCTTCAGGGCGACCGCATCGAAGCGCTGGTCGATATCAATGTCGCGATCAGCGCGGGCAGCTTTGCGACCATTGTCGGGCCGAGCGGCTGCGGAAAGAGTACGCTGCTGCGTATCCTCGCCGGCCTCATACCGCCGAGCGCGGGAGGCATCGAAATTGCGGGCCAGAAGGTCGCGGGGCCGCGCAAAGACATCGGCATGGTCTTCCAAAGCTCGATCCTGCTGCCCTGGCGCACGGTGCTCGACAATGTGATGCTGCCGGCGGAGATCCTCGGCATTCCTCGCGACAAGGCGCGGACCCGCGCGCAGGAGTTGTTGCGCATGGTCCATCTCGAAGGCTTCGACAACAAATATCCGCAAGAGCTGAGCGGCGGCATGCAGCAACGCGCCTCGATCGCGCGCGCTCTGCTGCACGATCCCGCGATCCTGTTGATGGACGAGCCGTTCGGCGCGCTCGACGCGATGACGCGCGAGCAGATGAATCTCGAGCTGCAGCGCATCTGGCAGGAAAGCGGCAAGACCGTGATCCTCGTCACGCACAGCATTCCTGAAGCCGTGTTCCTCGGCGATCAGGTGCTGGTGATGACGCCGCGACCGGGCCGCCTCGCCCAAGTGCTGCCGGTCGCGCTGCCGCGGCCGCGTGGGCTCGACGGCATGGCGACGCCGGAATTCGGCAGACTGACGCGCGAGATTCGCGGGCTGCTGCAACAAAAAGGCACGCTCGACTGAGCGCCGCATAAGCGGGAGGAAAACATGGCCGAGATCGCCGCACCGAAAGCCGAGAAGAGGCCGCGCCGCGGCGGCTGGCACGCGCGCCTCGCCGCCCGCCCCGAGATCATCCTCTCGCCGATCCTCCTTATTCTCGTGCTGCTCGGCTGGGAATGGGGCGTGCGCTTCTTTCAGATTCCGTCCTACATGCTGCCGCGCGTCAGTAACGTGCTCTTTGGGCTTTACCAGGGCTTCGCCATCAGCCCCTTCAGCCGCGGCGGCTATTGGCTGAATGGCGGCGTGACTTTGCTCGAAGTGCTGCTCGGTTTCATCATCGGCTCGACGATCGGCCTCGTTCTCGGCATCGTGATCTCACAGATCCGCATCCTCGACGCGACGCTCAGGCCCTATATCGTCGCCTTTCAATGCCTGCCGAAAGTCGCGATCGCGCCGATCATCATCATGTGGTTCGGCTACGACATCACCTCGAAAGTGGTGATGGTCGCGCTGCTCACTTTCTTCCCGCTGCTGGTCAACAGCATGGCCGGATTCCACGGCGTCGATCTCGACCGCATCGAGTTGTTGCGCTCACTCTCAGCGTCGCGCTGGCAGATCTTCTGGAAAGTGAAATTTCCCAGCGCCCTGCCCTTCATCTTCGCCGGGCTCGATATCGCCGCGGTCTTCGCCGTGGTCGGCGCGATCGTCGGCGAGTTCGTCGGCGCGCAGCTCGGCCTCGGCGTGCAGATCCTGTCGATGAACGCGCAGATGGATACGGCTGGCAGCTTCTCGGTCTGCATCGTGCTTGCGGTCATGGGCCTCGTGCTGAATGCCGCGATCCGCGGCGTGCAACGCCGCGTCCTCTTCTGGGCGCCGTCCGAAACCAGCCAGCGAGCGATCAATGTCTGAGCAAAAGCTTCCACGCATCGATGTCCATCACCATCCGGTGCTGGCGAGCCATCTCAGCTATATGGGCCGCAACAGCGCCAACCCGGCGGCGATCCGCAACTGGACCCTCGAGAAGTCGCTCGACGATATGGAGAAGGCCGGGATCGGCAAGGCGATGCTGTCGGTGCCCTACCCGCCGGAGATCTGGGCCAACAACGCCATCGAAGCCGCGAAGATCGCGCGCGAGACCAACGACTTCATGGCGCAACTGAAACGCGATCACCCGGGCAAATTCGGCGTCTTCGCCACCCTGCCGATCAACCAGGTCGATGCCAGCCTGGCGGAGATCGATTATGTCTTTAACACGCTGAACGTCGACGGCATCGGCCTGATGACCAATCTCGGCGAGCGCTGGCTCGGCGATCCACACTACGCGCCGATCTTCGATGTGCTCGAGAAGCGCAAGACGGTGGTGTTCGTCCACCCGGCGGCGCCCTTTTGCTGCACCAATCTCGTGCCGGACATTCCCGACACGATGATCGAATTCGCCACCGACACGACCCGCGCGATCGCGCGGCTGATCTTCAGCGGCTCGGCGGCGCGCTATCCCAATATCCGCTTCGTCTTCTCGCATGGCGGCGGGACCATGCCGTTCATCGCCGAGCGTTTCCTGCGTATGACGTCGCTCAACCCAGCCCTGAAGCAGTACGTGCCGAACGGCGTGTCTTACGAGCTGCAACGGCTTTATTACGAGCTCGCCCAGGCATCGCATCGCGGCGCCATCGCCGGGCTCACCGCCATCGTGCCGAAGACGCAGATCCTGTTCGGCACGGATTTTCCGTTCCGCAGCGCTGTCGAGCATCTCCGGCTGCTGGGCGAGTGCGGCTTGAGTGAGGCGGAGATCGACGAGATCGCGCGCATCAACCCGGCTCGCTTGCTGGCACCGCGCTGAGTTGACGGGTCTGCCCCATTAAAGTCAAATAAGAACAATCGATTGGGAGGAATGAGACGATGCGTCCGCAACTGCTCAACCCTGCGCAACTACCCGCCGTCTTCCGCAAGGAATTCGAGCTCTGCGCGGTCAAGCCCGGCGAGACCATCATCCTCCTCACCAATCTCAACACGCGGCGGGACTACGTCCTCGCAGCAACCGCCGCAGCCGACGATGTCGGCGCCGATATCTTCGAGATCAACCTCAACCGCATCGCCGATCCGTCGCGCGTCCGCCGCGAAGTCGGCCCGGCGAAAGGGCTGATGGAGGCGCTGAAAGCCGCCGATCTCGTCCTCACCTTCCAGCCGCCGAATTTCGCGCGTTGGCAGCGCGAAGCACGCGACGCCGGAACGCGCATCCTCTCAGTCATCGTCGCGCCAGATGAGCTGGCGCGGCTGCAATCGCCACCCAGCCTCAAGGAGGCCGTGCTGCATGCCGCCGAGCGCTGGGGCAATGCGAAGGAAATCCGCCTGTTGAGCGATGCCGGTACCGACCTCACCTGGACGCGCGGCGAGTTCAAGGTGAAGAGCCAATACGGTTTCGCCGAAGCGCCGGGCCGCGTCGACCAATGGGGCGCCGGCCATATCACCAATTATCCCGATGAAGGTAGCGCCAATGGCACGGTGGTGCTGCAGCCCGGCGATTTCTTCATCCTGCCCTATATCCGCCTGATCGAGCAGCCGGTGCGGCTTGAAATCCGCGACGGCTTCATCCGCAAGGTCGAAGGCAGCCTCGACGCCAAGGCTTTCACCCATTGGCTCGACCGCAATAGGAAGAGCGAGGACGATCTCGATCCCTACGCCGTCTCGCATCTCGGCTTCGGCATGCATCCGCATGCCTTCTGGGATCACATCATCCTGCACGGCAATGAGCCCGACCGCATGGATTCATCGGCGCGGGTCTTCTCGGGCAATTTCCTGTTCTCGACCGGGCCGAACAACGATATGGGCGGCAAACGCGATACCAAGGGCCATATCGACACGCCAATGATCGATTGCACGGTGCTGCTCGATAATCAGGTCGTGATGGAGCGCGGCAAATTCACCGACCCGAAGCTCGTCGTGCAGCCGGCTTGGGGCTGAGGCCCTGAACATCCGCGCCCGCCTCGCCGGGCTCGCTCTCGCTTTTGTACTGAGCTTCGCGTGCACAGCGCCTTGTGCCGCGGCCGACGCTGTCGTCATCACTTCGAAGATCGATACCGAAGGCGCGCTGCTCGGCAATATGATGGTGCTGCTGCTGCGCGCGCAGGGCATTCCGGTGGACAGCCGTCTGCAACTCGGCCCGACGCAGATCGTGCGCCAAGCCATGCTCGCCGGCCAGATCGATCTCTACCCCGAATACACCGGCAACGGCGCCATCTTCTTCGCGCGCGAGGGCGATCCGGCCTGGCACGACGCGGCGCAAGCCTACGCGCTGGTGAAACAACTCGACCGCGAGAAGAACAACATCGTCTGGCTCACCGCCGCGCCCGCCGACAATAGCTGGGCGATAGCAGTGCAGCGCGACGTCGCGACGGCGCAGCACCTGACGACGCTTGCCGATTTCGCGCGCTATGTCAGCGGCGGCGGACGGGCAAAGCTCGCCGCCTCGGCCGAATTCGTCGATAGTCCCGGCGCGCTGCCGGCCTTCGAAAAAGCCTATGGTTTCAAGCTGGCGCGCGGACAGCTTCTCACGCTCATCGGCGGCAACACCTCCGCGACCCTGCGCGCCGCGGCCGAAGGCATTTCCGGCGTCAACGCGGCCATGGCCTACACCACCGACGGCGCGCTTGCGGTGCTGCAACTCCAGCTCCTCGCCGACGACAAGCATGCGCAGACCGTCTACCAGCCGGCGCCGGTCATCCGCGGCGTGGTGCTGGCGCAGTATCCGGAGATCGAGCGCATCCTCGATCCCGTATTCCACTCGCTGACGCTCGAGCGGCTGCAGCAGCTCAATGCCAAAATCGCCGCCGACGGAGATGAGCCCGCCCCGGTCGCCGGCGATTATCTCCGCAAGAGCGGCTTCCTTAAATGATGCCGCGGCACCGCGTGCTCTTCGTGCTGATCCTCGCCGCGATCGCCGGCTGCGCGCTCGGCGGTTTCGTCAGCGAGGCGCCGAACCGGTTGGTCTCAGGCCACTCGATCATGCTGTGGCAAGCCGGCCCGAGCGTGAGTCTCTGGCTGACGATATGGGCGGCCGCGCTGTTGTTGCTTTCTTTCGTACCTGGTCGGCGCAGCCCCGCTGTCGCGGCCCTGATCATTGGTGCCGGCACATTGCTGCTGCTCATCTTCGATGCCGGTCATACCGCGGCAGCACTGATGGCCTCGGCGCCATCGGCGGCGCGCGTTTCGCTCGGCTGGGCATTTTGGGCGAGCGGTTTTTGCCTCGCGATGATCGT
>DATMZZ010000090.1:0-4409 GCA_035573175.1 Allostellaceae bacterium | reverse complement strand
GGTGATGGCTGACGCCGCCGCGGCAGCGGATGAAGATCATGGCGATATCGGCGATGTCGACCATCGCCATGCCGTCATGCCCTGCCCCGCTCGGCAGCTCGAAGGTGGCGAAACCCTCCGCGACGATGGCGTCTGCGATCTGGGCCTTCAGCCACTCCGCGCAGGGTACGGTGCGGTTCTCGTGGGTGACGTCGAGTTGCAGTGAGAGATCGCGGCGCTGCGCAATCGCCTCGATCCGGCGGACGATGTCGGTGACCGCGCGTTTGCGATGCGCGTCGGTCGGCGCGCGGATGTCGATCGTGAACGAGACCTGCCCCGGAATGACATTGGTCGCGCCCGGCATGGCCTGGATATAGCCGACGGTGCCGACCAGGCCGTTCTCGTCGTTCCGGCAGAATTCCTCGATCGCATTGATGCATTCGGCCGCACCCACCAGCGCATCGCGCCGGAGCGCCATCGGCACCGTGCCGGCGTGACCGGCCATGCCGGTGAGCTTCGCCGCCATCCGCGTCGCGCCGGCGATCGCGGTGACCACGCCGACGGGAAGGCCGTTGGCCTCCAGCACCGGCCCCTGCTCGATGTGCAGCTCGAGATAAGCGAGCAGCTCGCGACGGGCGCGGGCGGCAGCGCGGATATGATCGGGATCGAGACCGAATTTCTTCAGCGCGTCGCGCATCGAGATGCCGTCACGGTCACGACCGTCCAGCACGTTTTCGTCAAACGTGCCCGCGACCGCGCGGCTGCCGAGCAGCGTCGAGGCAAAGCGCACGCCCTCCTCGTCGGCAAAGCCAACCACCTCGATCGCAAACGGCAACCGCTTGCCGCGGCGATTGAGATCGGCGACGCAGGCGAGGGCCGTGATGACGCCGAGCGGCCCGTCCCATTTGCCGGCATCGCGCACGGTGTCGTAATGCGATCCCAGCATCAGGCACGGCAGGCTAGGGCGATCTCCCTCATACCGGCCGCAGACATTGCCGATGGCATCGAGATGCGCGCTCATACCGGCCTCGCGCATCCAGGTCACGATCAGATCGGCCGCGAGACGATGCTCCGGTGTGAGGAAGATGCGGGTGAGATGCTCCCTGGTCTCGGAGATCGCGGCGAGCTCGTTGATGCGACCGACGATCTCCTTGCCGAGCGCGAATTGCTCCAGGCCAGTCTGGTCCGCCTTCATCGCGCCCATGCCGCCTTCCGGCTGATCGATCAAAATCCGATGTGCCAGCGATAGTCTCGCGCGGCGGCGAAGTCGATGGGGTTCAGGCCGACGCCGCCGGCCGGCGGAGCGGCCTCTAAACGCAGGAGCAGAATGCCCAACTCGCTTGCATACAATCCAGAAATTATGCCCACATTTTAATCATGACGCCAGCTGCACAAGATTCGCGCGCAGTCGCGAAACGGGAGATATTCCAGCAAAATCAAATCCATAGACCATCATGCCCAGCTCAAAAGCTCTGGCATGAAGCTTGCGACAATGCTTCGCGGGCTCCGCCGGTCCGGGCGAAGCCGCGGGGATCAGCGGTGGGACGCCGCGTCAAGGGAGCAGGCATATGGATTTTGGCAGGATTTCACGACGAGGTCTGTTGCAGGGTAGCGCGGCGCTGGCAGTCGGCTCGGCTTTGGGCGTACGCCGGGCTGCGGCGGCCGATACCACGATCGGCTTCATCTATGTCGGCTCGCGCGACGACTACGGCTACAACCAGGCGCACGCGCAAGGCGCCGCCGCGCTGAAGAAGATCGCCGGGCTGAAGGTCGTCGAGGAAGAGAAGGTGCCGGAGACCGACGCCGTCGAGAAGACGATGGAGTCGATGATCAATCTCGACGGCGCGACGCTGCTGTTTCCGACCTCGTTCGGCTACTACAATCCGAGCGTTCTCAAGATTGCCGCCAAATATCCGAAGATTCATTTCGAGCATTGCGGTGGTCTGTGGACTGATAAGGATCCGAAGAACGCGGGCAGCTATTTCGGCTATATCGACGAGGCGCAATACATCTCCGGCATCGTCGCGGGCTATTCGACCAAGAGCGGCAAGCTCGGCTTTGTCGCGGCCAAACCGATCCCGCAGGTGCTGCGCAACATCAATGCTTTCACGCTGGGCGCAAAACCCGCCAACCCCAAGGCAACCACGCAGGTGATTTTCACCGGCGATTGGTCGATGCCGGTGAAGGAAGCCGAAGCCACCAACAGCCTGATCGATCAGGGCATCGACGTACTGACCTGCCATGTCGACGGACCGAAGACCGTCGTCGAGAACGCGGCGCGCCGTGGCGCTTTTGTCTGCGGCTATCACGTCAACCAGTCGCCGCTCGCGCCGAAGGCATATCTGACCGGCGCGGAATGGAATTGGGAAGCGCTCTATCCGAAATTCGTCAAGATGCTGACATCGGGCGAAGGCATCCCGAACTTCTATCGCGGCGGCCTGAGGGAAGAGATCGTGAAGGTGTCGCCCTATGGCGCGGCAGTGTCCGAGCTGGCGCGCAAGCATGCCGACGAGGTCAAGGCCAAGTTCATGGCCGACGGGATGACCATCTTCAAGGGCCCGATCACCGACAACAAGGGCAAGACGGTGATCGCCGCCGGCATCGACCGTGGCCAGAAGGACCCAGAGCTCGAAAAGATGGACTATCTCGTCGACGGCGTGATCGGAGCGACTTCGTGAGCTCTGAGGTGGCGGATCAGGCCAACGCGATCGCGGTTGCTCCGGCCGCGGATGCGGGATTCCCCCAGCGTCACGGCACGAGCATCGAGTACATCCTGATCCCCGGTGCGGCGCTCGCGGTCGCGCTCGTGGTCTTCGGCATCTTTGTCGCGCTGTTCGGCAAGAACCCGCTCGACCTCTATTTCTACATGTATTACGGCGCGTTCGGCACCTGGTTCTCCTGGCAGAACACGCTGACGCGCGCCGCGCCGTTGATCCTGACCGCGCTATGCACGGCGCTGCCAGCGCAGCTCGGCATGGTCATCATCGGCGGCGAAGGCGCGCTGCTGATCGGCGCGCTGTCGGCGACCTCGATGGCGCTCGCCATGACGTTTGCGATGCCCTGGGCGCCGCCGCTCGTGGTGCAGGTCGCGATGGCCGCAGCCGGCATGGTCGGCGGCGGGCTGTGGATCATGCTCTCCGGTGGCCTCCGTCAATATCGCGGCGTCAACGAGACGATCTCGAGCCTGCTGCTCGTCTATATCGCGCTCGCGATTCTCAACCATCTGGTCGAAGGACCGATGCGCGATCCCGCGAGCCTCAACAAGCCCTCGACGCGCGAGATCGGCGCGGCCAACATGATCGGCTCCATTCCCGGCACCGAGGTGCATTGGGGCCTGGTGTTCGGGCTGATCGCCGCGATCCTCTCCTATATCCTGATCTATCGCACGACCTTCGGCTTCGCCGCGCGTGTCGCCGGCGGCAACATTCGCGCGGCCAAGATCGTCGGCCTTTCCGTGGGCAAGCTGATCCTGACGATCTGCTTCCTTGCCGGCGCTTGCGCGGGCCTTGCCGGCATGGTCGAGGTCGCGGCGGTACAAGGCCGCACCAATGCGAACCTGGCTGCCGGCTACGGCTTCACCGGCATTCTCGTCGCCTTCCTCGCCCGGCAGAATCCGCTGGCGATCATCCCCGTCGCGATTTTGCTCGGCGGCATCAGCGCGTCCGGTGGACTGTTGCAGCGGCGGCTCGACCTGCCAGATGCCTCCGTGCTGGTGTTGCAAGGCATCATCTTCGTATTCGTCCTCGCGAGCGATGCGATGTACGGACGGATCGGATTGCTGAGAGGAAAATCCTGATGGCGGACGGATCGATCGGGCTCTGGACCGTGCCGCTCGCCGTGTTCGGCGGCGCCATCCGCGTCTCCACGCCGTTCCTCTTCGTCAGCCTCGGCGAGTGCATCACCGAGCGCTCGGGCCGTATCAATCTCGGCCTCGAAGGCACGCTGGTGATGGGCGCGATGAGCGCCTATGGCATCTCCTATCTGACGGGATCGCCGTGGCTGGGCGTGTTCGCCGCCGGGATCACCGGTGCGCTGCTCGGCGCGCTGCATGCCGGCATCTGTTCGCTGCCGCGCGTCAATGACATTGCGGTCGGCATCGCCTTGATGCTGTTCGGCACCGGGCTTGCCTTCTATCTCGGCAAGCCTCTGACCGAGCCGACTGCGCCTCGCCTGCCCGCGATCGATTTTGGCTGGTGGAGCGACATTCCGCAGCTGCGCGCGGCGCTGCGCGTCAACGTGCTGTTCCTGATCGGCGTCGCGCTCGCGCCCATGCTCTATTGGGCCTTCCGCACCACGCGCTGGGGTCTCCTCATCCGCACCGCCGGCGAAAGCGCAGATGCCGCGCGCGCCATGGGGCATTCCGTGCTGCTCATTCGCCTGCGTGCCACCATGGTGGGCGGTTTCCTTGCCGGCATCGGCGGCTCGTTCCT
>DATMZZ010000089.1:0-6384 GCA_035573175.1 Allostellaceae bacterium | reverse complement strand
AGATCGGATCGACCGGCGCTTGCAGGTCTTCGGCGAGGAAGAGCCAGAGTACCGAATGCGCCGGCACGAGATCGACCTGAAAACGCGTGCCGGGCGCAATCTTCCCGGCATCACGCAGCCGCGTGAAGGTAGCGTAGGATTCCTTCGCCTTGTCGGCATAGAAGAGATTGTCGAAGCGGATATCGCCGATGCTCTTGCCTTGCCGCAGCTTGTAGCGCTTGCGGGCGGTGCCGGTCGCGTGAACGCGGAACAGCTCGTCCGATTGCTCGAGCGCCGGGTTGTTGGCGAAGACGACCTCGAGCCAGGTGATCCAATCGAGCCGCTCGCCGGTCTCGCCATCGGGGATCTGCTTGATGCTTGAGCCGAGCGCGCCGCCGACCGCGGTGAACACCGCTTCCGCATTTTCCATCGGTACCGAGCCGACGAGATAGCAATCATGGGCCATGGCGCGAGCCTTCCTAGGGTGCCGAGGGCTTTGCGCCGCTCGGCTGCTTCAGCCGGGCGGCGGCGGCATTGATGAAAGAGAGATCGGTGTGTTTCGCTACGTCGATATGCGACCGGATGAAGCCGAGCTCTTGCATGGCGTCGAGATTGTGTTGCAGGGCTTCGACATCGGGCCGCGCGTCGGGATCGCGATAAACATCCTCGCCGGGCAGCAGATAATAAGTCGCGAGGACGTCCGGCGATTGCTTCGTGATCTCGGCGAGCATGCGCGTCGCTTCGCCACGATTCTCGGGGGTGAGCATCCAGCGCGTCGCGTGGACCATGTCCTCGAAGAAATCGGCCAGCACGGCACGGTTGCGCTGCAGGAAACCGGTACGCGCGCAGTAGAAGGCGAATTCGGTCACCCCGAGCGCGTCGCGTTCCTTAAACAAAGTCCTTGCCGATTCCGTGGTCTTGGGATTGTGCGAATAGATCGCATTCAAGGTGACGAGGTCCGCCTTGCCCTGGATCAGCATGGGTAGCATGTTGGGTAGCGAGGCTTCGATCAGCGAGTAATCGCGTTTGTCCTCGAAGCCGTGCTTCTTCATCATGTAGCGCATGGCGATATCGACGACGCTGCCGGCGCCGTTCGAGGCGAGGACCTTGCCTTTGAGGTCTTCGACCGCGTGGATCGGACCGTCTTTCAGCACCATGAAGTCGTTGGAATAAGCATCGGCAACGCCGTCGCGATAGCCATCCGCAACCAGCCGCAAATCCTCCATCTTCGCGCCGTCGAGGGCGATGCCGAAAGAGGAGTAGCCGAGCGTGGCGAGATCGATGTCGTCGGTCGCGAGCGCCGTGACTTCGAGCGATGAGGCCTTAAACAACACGAAATCCACATCGTAGGATTTGCCGAGATGCGGCGCGATGTCTGTCCGGCCCAGCTTCATGGGAATGAGCTTTTCCGGTGAGGCCTGGTAGCCGATGCGAATCTTCAATGGATCGGCATGGACAGGTGTGCTCAAGGTGAGGAGGGCGCAGCCGACCACGCCAATAACCGTGCGGCTCGCGGATCGCTTCATCATCTCTTCCCCTGTGCGCTTACAACGCGGCGACTTGGCGGTGCAGGTCGAGCACCGCGCCGATGGTGTCCGGGCTCGCGCGTTGCAATTCCGGGATCGGCGGATTGGAATGGCTCGACGGACCAGCTGAATCGGGCGCGGGCGGGCGGCCAAGGCCGCAGAAGGAGCCGACCCCGAAACTCGGCACGACCTTTTCGGCCATCGCGATCCGCCGCTTGGCGCCTTCGACTCCGTCGGCGATATTGACCAGGCCGAGATAGAGATACGTCTCTGGGGCGAGGCTGAGATCCTTGAAGGCGGCGTAATCGTCCTGGCGATGCGCGGGAATGACGGGAACGTGGATGTAATCGACCCGCCGCTTGACGCGTTCGAGGATCGCGTTCGCGGCATCGACGAGCACCCGATTGTCCTGTCCGCCGGCGGGATCGTGATGCCAGATCGAGCAGATGTGGAAGCCGAGCTCGACACCGGACGGAACCCGATTGGCGAGCCACGCCACGGATTCAGCCATCTGCGCCAGGCTCCAATGGAACACGCGATGAAGCGGTTGGTCCCAGGCGTCCGGCCGGCGGAGAAATTCCTCGTGCTCAGCCTCCATCCCGATATCGAGCTGGATGGCGAGGTCCGTCGCCGGGATCGCGGCGGTGATGCCTTCGATCTCGCGCGCCAGCGCTTCGCGCGCGAGCGGCAGCAGCGTGTCGGCGTCGAGCTCGATGCAGAAGGCGGTCGTGCCGGGGCCGGGCAAGGTCGCCTGATAGCGCGTCTTTGGCGGAATGATGCCGGCGTTCTTCAGCTGTTTGAACGCGGCGTAAGAACGCGTCGCGTTCTCGACATAGCCGAAAGGACCGAGGACGAGGTCGCGCGCCGCATAGCCGGGCCGCACGCGAAAGATGTCGACGGGATCCTTGCCGCCGGCATTGAGCGGCACTTGCCGATAGGCTTCGAGCGCGGGGTGGCGCTCGAAAGTGCGGCGCGCCGCGCCGGACCAGCCGATCTGCTCGCCATCGGGAATGCGGGGTGCGACGCCGCCCAAATGCCGCGCCACGGTCTCGAAGACTTTTTCCGCCCCGCGCAGCGGCACGCTGCCGGTCAGGAGTACCTCTCGCGACTGTACCATTTGCTGCCCCTCAGCTTTTCCAGATCTGGCTCGCGGCGCTGACGAGGTGAGAGAGCTTGCGTTCCTCGTCATCCACCGTGAAACGGTCGACTTCAGCGCTCGAGGCGAAGCCGCATTGCGGGCTGATGCAGAGCCGTGCCATATCGACATGGCGCGCGGCTTCGTCGACGCGGCGTTTCAGCTCGTCGACCGGCTCCAGCTCTTTCAGCTTGGTGCTCATCAGGCCGAGCACCACGACCTTGTCCTTGGGCACGAAGCGCAGCGGCTGGAAGTCGCCGGCGCGCGGCGTATCGTATTCGAGGAAGAAGCCGTCGAAGGCGAGGCGCTGGAACAGCCGCTCGGCCACGGGATCGTAGCCGCCATCCGCCTGGCCGTGGCCCTGATTGCCGCGGCAGAGATGGACGCAGAGCGTCATGTCCTTGGGCCGGTCGCGGATCGCATCGTTGATCAGGTCGATGTAATCATCGATCAGCTGCTGTGCATTCTCGCCACGCGCTTCGACAATCGCCTGGTTCTTCGGGTCGCAGAGCACGGCGAGCGGCACCTCGTCGACCTGCAGATATTTGCAGCCGAGCTGCGCCAGCATCGCGATCTCCTGGCGATAGATCGCGGCGATATCGGCGAGATAACGCTTGCGGTCGCCGGCGTAGGGCGAATTGGCGAGGCCTTTGTCGCCGGTGAAGAAGTGATTGACCGTGGGCGAGGGGATGGTTGCCTTCGCCGTGCGCTTGGTCAGCTTTTGCAGCTCGGCGAAATCGTCGGCGGTGATCGGGTCGCGGCGCTTCAGCGTGCCGACCGCCACGGTCACCGGCATGCCGGGGCGCTGCGTGCCGGAATATTCAGTGAAGATGAAAGAGCTCTGGATCTTATCCTTGCTATAGCCGTCGGTGCGCTCGAAGAAACGGTCGCGCCAGTTGTTGCGGCGGAATTCACCATCGGTGATCGATTGCAGCCCGACGCGCTCTTGCAGCGCGACCGCGTCGCGGATGGCGGCATCCTCGATCGCGCGGAGCGCCCCAGCGGTGAGCTTGCCCTCGCGATGATCGCGCCGCGCCTGTAGTAGCGCGGCGGGCCTGAGCATGCTGCCGACATGATCGGCGTGGAAGGGCGGGTTGGTGTGAGCCTCGGGCATGGCGGGCCTCGCTTTGGTTTAATGGTGATCCGACGCGTCGAGCCGCGAAGCGGCTTCCTGGACGAGCGACAGGTCGGAATAGGCTTTGACGTCGAGCGGCGCTTTCAAAAAGCCGAGCTGCACTTGAACATCGATCGAATGCTGCAACGCTTCGAGATTGGGCATGCCGCGCGGATCGCGGAAATAGTCGCGCTTCGTCCAGATGTAATCGTAATAGGATGGCGGCGCCTTGGTGAAGGCGGAGACGATCTGCAAAGCGGCGCTGCGGTTCGCCGGATCGAGGAACCAGCGCTGCGCACGCATGAAATCGGTCATGAAATCGATCATCGCGGCGCGGTTCTTGGCGAGGAAATCCTTGCGCGCGGCCCAGAAGATCTTCTCCGTCGGGCCCATCGAATCCTTGCCAGTGAAAAGTGTATGCGAGATTGCGGTGAGCTCGGGATCGAACGCGAAGGGCGGGATGGCCGTAACCAGATCGGCTTTATGCTCCCGCAGGATCGCCGGCATATTGGCGTAGGCGGCCTGGATGATGGTCACGTCTTTCGTCGGATTGAGCCCATGCCGCGTCAGCATCGCACGGAGCGCGATATCGCTCGCCGCGCCGAAGCCGGTCGTCGCCAGCACCTTGCCTTTGAGGTCCTCGATCTTGGCGATGCCGCCATCGTTCCGCACCTTCGATTCATCCGTGTAATAGCCCGGCGCGCCGTCCTGCGATTCATCGGCGATGATGCGCAGATCGGTCATACGAGCATTCTGCACCGCCAGCGGAAAGCTCGAGAAGGCGAACGCGGCGATATCGATCTCATTGGCGGCGAGGCCCTGGATCATCTGCGGGCTTGCCGTGATATGCACCGGCGAGAAGGCGTAGGTCTTGCCGTTGTTATGCGCGAGCTCGGGGTGGCTGGCGAAGATCACCGGTGCCAGCTCGCCCGGCATCACCGACCAGGCAAGACGAATGGCCGGCGGATCGGCGCGGCCGGTGAGCGGGGCAAGGATCAGGGCGAGCGTCGCGAGGGCAAGAAGCTTACGCAATCGCCCGTCTCCTAATCGAGCTTGGCCGCGTCGGCGTGAAGCTGGATCAGCGCCGGGATCGTCTCGGGCGCGCGGCGGCCGAAGCCGCATTCGGTGGCAATGGCGAAGCTGCCGAGATGGCGACGCGCGGTCGCCATGCGCTGCTTGATCCCGTCGAGCCCGCCGGTGAGATGAACAAGCCCGAGTGCGATCTGTGTCTGCGGCGCGAGTTTCAGATCTTTCAGCGGCGCGAAATAGGCGTCATCGCTGCGGTCGCGCGGCACCGGCATGTGTATGAGATTGATCGGCCGCTTCACCGCGCGCATCAGGCGATTGGCCATGTCGGTCATGTCGCCCATATCGATCGGCTCGACCGAATGGCGATGATTATTGTCGCCGTAGCAGAAGTGATAGAGCAGATCGACATCCGCCGGCACGCGATTGCCGAGTGCGGCCAGCAACTCGGTGAAATTCTGCGCCGCTTCGTCCTTGGTCCTGCCGTGGCGGCCGAAATTGCCGGTTTGCAGGATGTTGAAGACGGCGGATGCGGCGTCGAACTGAAAAGCGAGGTCCCGATGCGGGATCGCCGCCGAGATGCGGTCGATCTCGCGCAGGATCGCGTCGTTGAAGATCGGCTCCAGTTCGGGCATCAGGCTCTCGACCACATGCGAGCGCGCCGCCGAATGGGCCGGCGCGAAATCGACCTGGAATTTGGTGCCGGCCGGAATCTTGCCGGCATCGCGCAGCCGCTTGAACACGCCATAGGATTGCAGCGCGAAATCGCCATAGGGCAGGGTGTCGAAACGGATATCGCTGACCTTGGCGCCGGGCTTCAGGCGATAGAGCCGATGCCGGCTGGCCGTTTCATGGACACCCCAGGTCTCGTCGGTGAGCTCCAGTTGCGGGACGGTGGCAAAGACGCGGCTCAACCAGCCGACCCAGCTCAGCCGCTCGCCGGTCTCGCCATCGGGAATGCGCTTGAGTGCCGTACCGAGCGCGCCTGAAAGGGTGGAGAAGACCTCAGCGGCATCGGCAAGCGGCACGCTGCCGACAATGTGAACGTCATGCGCCATCTTGCTCCTCCCGCGCCGTTATTACCCTTGGCGTGCCGGCAGTTTGACCGCCAGCCGGGTTTTATATAATTGTATGCGTCCAATCTAATTGAAGTCAATCATGGCAAATGCTGCAGCCACGCTCGGCAATCGCAAAGGCATCCAGTCGATCGAGATCGGCATCGGCCTCCTCGAATGTATCGAGCGCGCCGGTGGCCCTATTTCGTTGAGCCGTATCGCGCAACTCTGCGGCATGACGCCGAGCAAAGCACATTTCTATCTCGTCAGTCTTGGCCGGGTCGGCCTCGTTTCGCAAGACAGTCTCGGCGGACTCTATCGTCTCGGTCCAGCGGCGCTACGCCTCGGGCTGTCGGCGCTGTCACAATGCGACGTTGTGGAGCTGGCGCGCGAGGAGATGGCACGGCTCAGCGCGCTCACCGGCGATACCGTGTTCCTCTCGGTCTGGGGCCATAGCGGTCCGACCGTGATCAGCCGCTTCGACGGCACCAATGTCGCGCCGCTCGCGGTGCGGGTCGGCGCGGTGATGCCGCTGACGCGCTCGGCGAC